>DATAIW010000390.1:0-15408 GCA_036262455.1 Candidatus Limnocylindrales bacterium
GGTACCGCGTGGTCGCGCCGGCGGTGACGCGCGCCGGCGGTGCGCCGATGGTCGGCTGGGTCGCGGTCGCGAGCAAGACCGGCGAGATCTGGGCGCAGGACGTTCCCCTTGCCTGTCCGCAGGTCGAGGGGCAGGTCGATCTGGCAGAGGTCGTCAGGCTCACGTCGGGAACGGTTGCCGATGGCGGCGTCTCCTGTTTCGGCCAGGTTCCGATCTCGATCGCTGCCTCCGTCGCCGTCACCTGCGCAGGACCGGATGCGGCCTCGACGGACACCGCGAACTGGCTCGCGGAGCCCGCCCGGATGACGCTCCGGCTGACGGCCGGCGCGGCCTCGCTCGATGCCCGCGTCCACCCCGACCTGGCGGGCCGGACGTCCTGCGACCCGGTGTCGGGGACCACCTGGACGGTCCGCGGTCATTTCCAGGATCCGGCGGCGGAGGGGTGTGCCGCCGGCGCCGCCTCGGTCGAGGTGGCCGAGATGGCCCGCTATCGGTGTCGTTCGATCTTCGTCGTCACGGACCTCACGCCCGTCGCGCCCTGAACCAGGCCGATTCCAGCCTCAGCCGAGAGCGCCGTTGAGCTGGCCCCAGATCGCGTCGGAGTGCCAGTCGAGCGGTTCGCCGCGGATCATCCGGACGTTGCCGGGCTCCTCGAGCCAGCCGGCGGCACGGAGCCGTTCGCGTCCGACCGTGTTGCTCGCCAGGACGCCGGCGCCCGCCTTCCCGCTGACGCCGGTCGAGTGACGCCGGATCTCCAGCAGTCGGAGCGCGTCGTCCGGATCGAGCGCGATCAGCGCGCCGCCGCGCCACGGAGCACGGGCGAGGTAGGCGCGAACGCTGCCGGCCGGATCGACCGCAACGAACGTGGTTGACGGTGAGAGCACGGACCGCAGGACGGCGCCGCGGTCTTCGCCGGTCGCGTGGCGGTCCAGGGCGAGGACGCCGGCGAGGTCGTCCGGCGCGAACCGGCGGATGCCCGGGTCGAGCGGGCGCTCGTCAGGTGGCAGGCCGTCGATCGAGAACCGGATCTGGCGCTCGAGGACCGTGAAGCCTTCCCGCTCGTAGATCGGTCGACCGAGGGGCGATGCGATCAGGATCTGACTGCGGCACCCGCGTCCCTCGAGGCCGTCGACCACGGCCCGGGTGATGCGCCGACCGAGACCGCGACCGCGGTCGTCATGGGCGACGAAGATCACGCCGACCCAGCCGGCATTGGCGTGGGCCGAGCCGCAACCGGTCCCGACGATCCGTCCGGCGTCCTCGGCCACGATCGGCGCGATCGACGGCTGGGTCAGGGCCCACGCGAAGAATTCGTGCCGCTCGCCGAATGCCTCCCGACGCAGCAGGTCGGCGGCCGGCTCGACATCGTCGGCCGTCATCGGCCGGATGACGGCGGTCATCGATGCCTCACTCGTCGGTGGCGTAGTGCTCGGCGCCGACGAGGTGGAGCGAGACGTACGGCTCGTCGCCGACGACCCAGCTGTCGTGCGGGATCGGCGGGATGTAGAACGCGTCGCCAGCCCGCAGCTCGACCACGCGTCCGTCGGCGAAGGCTGCCGTCGCGGTTCCGGACAGGACGAGCCCGACGTGCTCGACGGGACAGCGATCCTGTCCGAGACCGGGCCCGACATGGCTGGACCAGCGCCAGCCCGGCTGGTAGGTCGCCCGGCCGATCGTCCGCCCGCCGACGGTGATCAGCTCGAACCGTCCGAGGATCATCTCGCGGAGCTCGTCGGGCTCGTCGAAGCGCTTGAGGATGACATCGTCGGGGTTGATCACGTGGCAGTCCTCTCGTTCAGTCGGGTCTGGGCGGAGGGTACCAAGCGAGGCCGGAGCGGGCCCGTCGGATATGATCGGCGCCATGCCCGGCCTGTCCCGGAGCGACGTCGAGCACGTCGCCCACCTCGCCCGACTCGGTCTGACCGCCGAGGAGCTGACCCTCCTCGAGGGACAGCTCAACCACATCCTCGAGCAGTACGCGAAGCTTGCCGAGCTCGACACGGACGCGATCGCGCCGACGGCCCAGACGATCGAGCTCGAGAACATCCTGCGCGCGGACGTCGTGGTCCCATCGTTGTCGGTCGAGGACGCCCTCCGCAACGCGCCCGTGGCATCCGGCGGCTACATCGTCTCGCCACCCATCCTGATCGGCGACAGCGGCGAATGACGGCCGTGGCCGCCACCCGCCGGCGACAACGCCGATGACCGACCTGACCCGTCTCCTCGCCCACGAGATGACCAACCGGTTGAAGAGCGGCGAGGTCAGCTCGCGCGAGCTGGCGATCGCCCACCTCGATGCGGCGGAGGCCGGCAACCATGCCCTCAACGCGTGGCTGACGATCGATCGGGCGGAGGCGCTCCGCCAGGCCGACGTCGCCGACGCCCGCCTGGCCGCGGACGGGCCCGACGCTGCGCCGCACCATCCCCTGCTCGGCGTCCCGGTCGCCCTCAAGGACCTCGTGTCGGTCAAGGGCGGCCAGTGCACCGCCGGTTCGCGGATCCTCGAGGGCTACATCGCCCCGTACGACGCCCATATCACCGAGCGGCTGCGGTCGGTCGGGGCGGTGATCCTCGGCAAGACGAACATGGACGAGTTCGCGATGGGCTCCTCGAACGAGCACAGCGCGTACGGCCCGGTCGCCAACCCGTGGGACCTCGAGACGGTCCCGGGTGGGTCGTCGGGTGGATCGGCGGTGGCGGTCGCCGCCTACCACTCCCCGCTCTCGATCGGGACCGACACGGGCGGCTCGATCCGCCAGCCGGCCGCTCTGACCGGGATCGTCGGGATCAAGCCGACCTACGGCCGGGTGTCGCGCTACGGGATCGTCGCCTTCGCCAGCAGCCTCGACCAGATCGGGCCGTTCGCCCGCGACGTCCGCGACGCCGCCGCCCTGCTCCATGCCGTGGCCGGCCGCGATGAGCGCGACTCGACCTCGGCGCCCGTGCCGGTGCCGGACGAGCTCCTCCATCTCCCCGCCAGCGACGACGAGGCGGCCGGTGGCCTGAAGGGCAAGCGGCTCGGGCTGCCCCGGGAGTATTTCGTCGCCGGGATGGATCCCGACTCGCGGCGTCGGATCGAGGAGGCCGTGGCGGCCCTCGAGGGCGCCGGCGCGACCGTCGAGGAGGTCAGCCTGCCCCACACGGACTACGGCCTCGCGACCTACTACATCGTCGCCCCGGCGGAGGCGTCGGCGAACCTCGCCCGCTACGACGGCGTCCGGTTCGGGCCGCGGCTGGGTGATTCGGACGTCCTCGGCAACTACCTCGCGACGCGCGGCCGCGGCTTCGGGCCCGAGGTGAAACGCCGGATCATGCTCGGGACGTACGCCCTGTCGGCCGGCTACTACGACGCGTTCTACGTGAAGGCCCAGAAGGTCCGGACGCTGATCAAGCGCGACTTCGACACGCTGTTCGATCAGGGCTTTGACGCGCTCGTCGCGCCGACGTCGCCCACGGTGGCGTTCCGGTTCGGGGCGAAGATGGCCGACCCGGTCGCGATGTACCTGTCCGACGCCTGCACGCTCCCGGTGAACATGGCCGGCCTGCCCGGGATCTCGAT
Source organism: Candidatus Limnocylindrales bacterium (assembly GCA_036262455.1). GTDB lineage: Bacteria > Chloroflexota > Limnocylindria > Limnocylindrales > CSP1-4 > CF-46. The sequence goes on from DATAIW010000390.1 coordinate 3,560, forward strand.
CCCGTGCGGACTGTCGGAGGGGATGCCGGTCGGCCTGCAGCTCATCGGCCCGGCCTGGTCGGAGCCGGAGCTGTTCCGTCTCTCGCGCGCCTTCGAGGCGCTGACGGCGGGCGCCCCGTGGCGCGGCCAGGAGCCGGCCCAGATCGGGCTGACGACCGACCCCGCCCAACCGACGCCGGCCGAACGCGCCGCCTCGCTCACCGCCGGCCGCTGACCCGGGCCGGTCCGGGACCACGGTCCGGCCCGCGCTCGACGATTGGCCGAGATGATCCATTGCCGACGAATCGATCCGCAACGACGGTCCATCCGGCACTCGACCGGCACCTTCGTGCACTGCACGATCGAGGCCAAGGAGGAATGTCGACATGCGACGTGGACCGTTGGCCCTGGCACTCGTTGGCACCGGCGTGGCGATGGGTTCCGTCGCCGCGTTTCGCGCCATCGTTCGGCCGTGGTACGAGCACTGGGGTGTGGAACCGGACGACGCCGGTCGCCTGCTGCCCGGCGATGAGCTGATCGCCGGAGCCACGGGCGGTGACACCCGCGGGATCACGATCGATGCGCCGGCTGCTGCGATCTGGCCCTGGCTGGCCCAGATGGGATTCGGGCGGGCCGGCTGGTACAGCTATGACACGATGGACATGCGCGGTTCGAGTGCCAACGCGATCGTGCCGGAGTGGCAGACGCTCGCCGTCGGCCAGACGATGCGAACGTGGCCGGGCGGCGGGTTCGAGGTCGTCCAGATCGATCCGGAACACGCCGTCGTCCTCTATCTCGACGACACGATCGTTGCGCGTCAGGAGCAGGAAGCGCGAGCGACCGCCGTCGGCGGCGTGGGCGCGGAGCCGACGACGCCCGGTCTGGCCGCATCGGCAGCGATCATGCGGACACAGCCCCGGACGTTCCGGGCCAGCTGGGCGTTCGTCCTCGATCCGATCGACGAGAGCCGCACCCGCCTCATCGAACGCGTTCGCGTCGAGTACCCCGAAATCGCGGCATGGAACCGGCTGACCGGACCGCTGTTCGGAATCGCCGTATTCCTCATGACGCGACGCCAGCTGCTCGGGATCAAGGAACGTGTCGAGCGGCTCATCAGCAGAGGTCCGATCAAGCCGGCCGCGGAGGGACTCCCGGTCGAGACGGGCCACCAGGAGCTCGTTCCCGCTTAGGGGGAGCTCCCTGCGGGGCCCCGCGGGCAGGTCAACCGGCCGGTTCAACCGGTCGAGCCGGCCACCGCGGGGCCTCGCCCTTTCGCCACCCGGGTCGTGGGATCGCGTAGGCTTCATGTCGTCATGACCGATGCCACCGTCACCTCGCGCGCCCCGCTGGCGGAGCGGGCCCTCGCCGAGCGCGTCCGGGTCGTGCCGCCGTCGGGGATCCGCCGGTTCTTCGACATCCTCGCGACGATGGACGACGTCATCAGCCTCGGGGTGGGGGAGCCGGACTTCGACACGCCGGAGCGGATCGTGGCCGCCGGCGTCCGATCGCTCCACGCCGGGCGGACCCACTACACGAGCAACTACGGCACGATCGAGCTGCGCCGGGCGTTGGCCGCCCACCTCGAAGCACGCTATGGCGTCGCCTACGACCCGGCGACGGAGCTGCTGATCACGGTCGGCGCGTCGGAGGCGGTCGATCTCGCCCTGCGGGCGACCTGCGATCCGGGCGACGAGGTGATCCTCCACGAGCCGTCCTATGTCGCCTATGTCCCGGCCGTCATCTTCGCCGGTGGATCGGTCGTCCACGTCGGGACCCGGCTCGAGGACGACTTCGCCCTCGATCCGGCCGCCGTCGAGGCCGCCATCACGCCCCGGACGAAGGCCCTCTTTCTCGGCTATCCATGCAATCCGACGGGCGCGGTCCTCCCGGACGCGGTCCAGGACGAGCTGGCGGCGATCGCGACACGCCACGACCTCCTCGTCTACAGCGACGAGATCTACGACCGCCTCGCCTACGGCTCCTATCGCCACCGGGCGTTCAGCGCGCTGCCCGGGATGCGCGACCGGACGATCCTGATCGGCGGCTTCTCGAAGGCCTACGCGATGACCGGCTGGCGGGTCGGCTATCTCGCAGCACCGGCCGCGATCCTCGAGGGGATCGTCAAGGTCCACCAGTACGGGATCATGTCGGCGCCGACGACGGCCCAGGACGCGGCCCTCGAGGCGATCGTCGGCGGCGAGGCCGAGGTCGAGCGGATGCGGGTCGAGTACGACCGGCGGCGGCGTCTCGTCGTCGACGGGTTCAACGCGCTGGGCCTTCGCACGTTCGAGCCGCGCGGCGCGTTCTACGCGTTCCCCGAGGTGACGACGGCGACCGGCCTCTCCTCCGAGGCGTTCGCCCAGGGTCTGCTCGAGGAGGAGCGGGTTGCGGTCATCCCGGGCTCCGCCTTCGGGCCGAGCGGCGAGGGCCACGTCCGGGCCTGCTACGCGACGTCCTACGAGCAGCTCGAGGACGCCCTCGGCCGGATCGGCCGGTTTGTCGATCGTCAGCGGGGCGCCTGAGTTGGCTGCCCAGAGCCAGTCACCGCTCGCGGCACCGACGTCGACGAGCCGGCCGGCCGACACCGCGTTGTCGACCTTCCTGCTGACCGACATCGCCGGCAGCACGAGATTGTGGGAGGAGCATGGCGACGCGATGGGCGCCGCGCTGGCGATCCACGACGAGCTGCTGCGGTCTGCGATCACAGGCAACGGCGGGGTCGTCGTCAAGACGATGGGCGACGGCATGCTCGCCGTCTTCGAGGCCACCTCCGCCGCGGTCGAGGCCGCGCTCCACGCCCAACGCGCATTGCGTGACATCGCGTGGGGCCGGACCGGTCCGCTGCGCGTCAGGATGGCGGTTCACTCTGGGACGGCCGAGTCGCGCGAGGGCGACTTCTTCGGCCAGGCCCTCAACCGCGACGCGCGGATCCTCGCGATCGGCCACGGCGGCCAGATCCTCCTGTCGGCCGTTGCCGCCCTCCTGGCTCGGGATCGTCTGCCGGCCGACGTGGAGCTGCTCGACCTCGGATCCCACCGTCTGCGCGACCTGGACCGCCCCGAGCAGGTCTTCCAGGTCGCCGTCGGGGACCTGCCCCGCGAGTTTCCGGCGCTTCGATCGCTCAGCACGCGACGGTCGAACCTGCCGATGCCGCTGACGTCCTTCGTGGGCCGCCAACGCGAGCTGGCCGAAGTGGATCGGCTGCTGGAGCGGGCCCGCCTCGTGACGCTGATCGGGAGCGGCGGAACGGGCAAGACCAGGCTCATGATCGAGGTCGCCGGCCGCGTCGCCCATCGATTCGAGGACGGCGTCTGGCTCGCCGAGCTCGCACCGCTCGGAGATCCCGGGGAGATCGGGCCGGAGATCGCGCGAGCCCTCGGGATCTCGGAGATGGCCGGTCGACCCACGCTCGACGTCGTGGCCGAATTCGTCGCTTCCAAGGAGCTGCTGCTCGTCCTCGACAACGCCGAGCACCTCATCGACGGCGTCGCACGGATCGCCGATCGCCTCCTTGCCGCCGCTCCGGGGCTGCGGATCCTGACGACGAGTCGCGAGGCGCTGGCAGTGCCCGGCGAGGCGGTCATCCAGGTCCCCTCGCTGACCTGCCCGGCCGGAATCGACCACGCGGAAGACGCGGACGCCGGGCCGAGCACGGAGCTGGACGAGGCGTCCGCGACCGAGGCCGTGGCGCTCTTCACCGAACGAGCCAGCGCCGTGCTGCCGACGTTCCTCCTGACGGGGACCAACGTCTCCGCCGTCGCCGAGATCTGCCGTCGTCTCGACGGGATCCCGCTGGCCATCGAGCTGGCCGCCGGGCGCGTCGCCGCGATGTCGCCCGAGGAGATCGCCGTCGGGCTGGGCGATCGGTTCCGCCTCCTGACCGGTGGTCGCCGGACGGCCGTCCCGCGTCAGCAGACGCTCCACGCCCTGATCGACTGGAGCTGGGATCTCCTGACCGACGCAGACCGGCGCCTCCTCCGGCGCCTGTCGACCTTCGTCGGTGGGTGGACCGTGCCCGCCGCGGCCAGGGTCGCCGCCGAGCCCGGCGAGGGCGAGTCGGTCATGGACACCGTGGATGGCCTGACCCGGCTGGTGGATCGCTCCCTGGTGATCGTCGATCGAGGTGCGACGACCCGGTACCGGATGCTGGAGACGATCCGGCAGTACGCCCGGGAGCAGCTCATCAAGAGCGGGGAGGCGCCCGACGCTGCCGGTCGCCACCTGCGATTCTTCGCGGCGATGGCCGATGCCGCGGCGCCCGAGCTGCGCGGCCCGTCGATGGTCGACTGGCTCGACCGGCTCGACGCGGAGATCGAGAACCTCGGCGCGGCGCTCGAATGGGCACTCGAAGCCGAGCCCGAGACCGCCATCCGGATGGGGATCGCCCTGCTCGAGTACTGGGTCGCCCGCGTTCCGTCGCCCGACAACCAGGCGCGCGTGGTCGCGGCCGTGGCCGCGGCTCGCCGGATGGTCGCCGGTCCACCCGATCCGACACGCGACCAGCGGGCGCTGGCGGCCCGGCTCCTCGGCAGGGCCGCGACGAAATGGTCGCTGTCCGGACAAGGCGATGTCGCGATCGGATGGGGGGAGGAGGCCGTTGCCCTGGCGATCGACCTCGACGAACCGAGCGTCCTGATCGATGCGATGGTCGGACGCAGCACGGCCACGATTTTCACCGGCGGGCCCGGCGACATCCATGGCTGGCTCCAGGAGGTCGTTCGTCTCGCGACGGAGGCGGGCGACACCTACTCGATCGCCTTTGCCGCGGCCGGCCTCGCGATCAGCCTTGCGGAATTCGATCCGATCGACATCGATCGGCTGTCCGCGGTCGGCGTCGAGGCCGCCCACCGGACCGGCAGCCCGCATGTCATCGCCCTGACCTCGATGGGCCGCGGCACGCAGCTCGCGCGGAGCGGGCGGTTCGACGAGGCTCGCGCCAGTCTCCAGGAGGCGATCGATCGGTTCGCCGAGACGGGCGACGAGCGGCTGGTCGAGGCCTGCCGGAGCGAGCTGGCCCACGCCGTCCGCCGGTCCGGTCAGGTCGACGAGGCCCTTGCCCTGTATCGGGTCTCGATCGGGCGGTGGGTCCGCTCGGGCAACCGCGGCGCGGTCGCCCATCAGCTCGAGAGCATCGCCTTCGCGCTCATCGCTCGCCGGTCACTCGATCGCCCGGCGCGACTCCTCGGAGCCGCCGCCGCACTCCGCGAGACCGCCCACAGCCCGATGATCCGCCTCGAGCAGCACGAGCACGACGAGTGGCTGGCCCGGCTCCGCGAATCGGCCGAGCCGGCGCTCATCGACGACGCGATCGCCGCCGGCCGCCGGATGTCGATGGCCGACGCCGTGACCCTCGCGCTGATCCTGCCGGAACCCGCCGAGCCCTGAGCTTGCATCCCCCAGGGTTCCGACCCCGGCGCCACGAGCCCGTGCTATTGACGCTGAGACTCCGGAGCGGCTGACGTGGGCGCCGCCCGCCGGCCCAGCGCCTCTTCGATCGCCCAGATCGCGAGCGGCCGGAGGTACATGCTCGCCCGGTAGTTGCCGGCGCGGTCGTAGGCCTCGGGCGTCCGGAACCAGAGTCCCCGTTCGTAGGTCACGGCGGCCGCGCCGCGGGCCGTCTCCCACCCCTCGGCGGTCAGGCCCCGCCCGATCATGAAGGCGGCCAGCGCGTACGTTGTCCCGACCCAGACCTCCTTCGATTGCTCGCTCGACATGTCGACGGTCCCGTCGGGGCGCACCCCGTTGACGGCGCCCATCGTGCCCCCGGCGAAGCCGCGAACGTTGAGGCGGTGGACGGTTCGGAGGGCCGCCGCGACCCGTTCGCTCGGGACGAGGTCGCCGAGGCCGGTCACGTCGGCGTACCACTGCCCCGCGAGCTGGTCGGCCATGACGCTGTCGGAGCTCGGGCCGCCACCGTCGTCATAGGCGTAATGGTCGCCGCGCCAGAGGCGGGCGTCGAAGGCGGCCTGCCCGCGATGCAGCCAGTCCTGCCAGCGCCGCGCGTCCTCGGCCAGCCCGAGGCGGCGCGCCATCGCCGCGGCGGCCGCGACGGCCGCGAGCCACAACGAGCCGCCGTAGGCCGACGGACCATGCATCGGCCAGGTGTCGTAGGTCTGGTCGGGCAGCCCGTCGTGCTCGGGGAGTCCGTCACCGTCGCGATCGCGGTCGGAGAGGAGGGTCAGGACGGCGTCCACCGTCGGCCAGGCGTCGCGGATGAGCGCCGCGCCGCCAACCGGATCGTCGACCGCGTCGCGCCAGAGCTGGAGGACGAACTTCGGGGCGAGGTCCTTCCACCCGCTGACGTCCTGGTAGCGGTAGCGGTTCGGCCGGTGGAAGGGGTCGTCATCGGGGCCGCCGATGTCGTGCGGCACGGTCCCGCCGACCTTGCGTCGCGCGGCCAGGCCGGAGGCGAAGATCGTCACGATCTCCGGATCGTCGACCGGGATCGCCGCGAGCAGATCGCGGATCCCGCGCGCCTCGAGCTCCGGGAAGAGGCGCTGGACCGCGAACGACGCATAGAAGTCGACGTCGACCGTGTCGTAGTAGGCGTAGTCCAGGTCGAGACACTCGAGCATCGCGAAGCGGCCGGGATCGGCGGGGTCCGGCTCCGGGCTGCCGACTTCGCCGGCTTCCCAGAACGTGCCGCCATCGACGAGGTAGTAGAGCTCGTTGAACAGGGCGGCCTTGTACCAGTCAGGCCGGTCGTCGGCCTCGAGGACGGGCCGCTGCCATGCCTCGATCGCGGCGCGCCACGCCGGAGCCTGGTCGAGGGCGTGGGCTGCCAGAGCGAACGCCCGCTCACCGGTCCTGCCCCAGGCACGGGTGTACCGCTTCCACCATTGCCGGCCGGCCCCGAACTCGACGATCGGCAGGTCCCACGCGACCGCGAACCGGAGCGATCGTCGCTCGCCTGGTGCCAGCTCGACGGTCGCCGCAACCGCGGCGCCGATCGCTTCACCGCCGCCGCTCGGCCGGTGGTCGTCGGACGGTTCGAGCCGGCCGTCGGCGGCGAAGTCGGCCCACAGCGCCGCGTCAGAACGGGCGTCGAAGCGCGAGCGGACGGTGATCGTCACGCCGCGCTCATGGGCCGCCGCGATGGCGAACGTCCCGCGCAGGCCGGTCGGTGCAGCAGGAGCCGAATGGAGGATTGCTCCGCCGGCGCCCGACGTCTCGGCGGCCTCGTGCCACGCGCCGGGTGGCGCCGGCTCGGCCGGGTCGGCCGCCGGGTCCTGCCAGGACAACACGATCCCGACGGTCAGCCGGTCCGGGCCTGGGTTTTCGATCCACCACTCGAACGCGCCGACCGGCAGGGCGCTCGACTCGAGGTCGCCGCCGATGACCGGGCTCAGCTGCTCGCCGACGAGGCCGACGCCCAGGACGTCCGGCTCGAACGTGTGCCACGCCCGCGGGAACAGAGCGTGGTACATGCCGCCGCCTTCCGGCAGCGTCCAACCCCACGCCGGGAGGGTCGCTGGTCGGAGGGTCGAGAGGACGGTCGCCCGGCTGCCGCCACCGGATCGGCCGACGAAGATCGCGAAGCCGTCGGCCGCCACCGGGTGGAACGCGTGGCGGCCGACCTCGAGATGCCAGCGCGCCGCGTCGCCGCGATGGGTGCGCCCGATGCTCCCCGTCCCGAGCCCGCCGATCGGTACACCGCCCCACGGACCGTCGTCGATCATCCGGCTGGACACGTGGGGATGACCGACGGCGGGGCAGGGAGCGCCCATCGGCCAGCGCCAGGCGACGGACGGGATGCGAGCTGGGTCCTGCTCCGGTCCGCTCGCGGCCTTCGCCCGGCCGGTCATGCCTCGATGCTGCCGAGGGCGCCGACGCGTGACGCCGGGACACCGCGCGCGGCGGCCGCCGCGGCCGCGCTGGTCGATGCCGGCAGCGCCCGGCCGAGCCGCGCCGCCATGGCGCGCAGGTCGGGCTCATCCAGGGCGGCATCGACCGCCTCGATGGCCCACTCCTCGACGAGCGCGACCGTCGCGCCGGGCGCCAGGCGAGTCAACGGACCCAGCAGCTCGAGCTCGAGGAATCGACCGCCGATGAACACCTCGACGTTGCAGCCGAGATCCGGATGGGGCCGGCCTGGCTGCGGCTCGAAGCGGCGGACGAGGACAGCGCCGCCGCGGACGTAGCCCACCCAGCCGGCATCGTTGAAGTAGCCGACCTTCAGGCTCGGGCCGGCCTGGGCGTCGAGCAGCACGAGGCCGTCGCGCGGCCGGAAGCGCGGGTCCTCCCAGGAGGTGTATGGCCACAGGACGAGCATCCGGTTCGGGGTGACGTCGTGGACGGGCGCAGCCGCGGCCTGCGGCAGAAGGACGGTTCCCCCGAGCGGCAGCAGGGTGATCGGCCACGGGGCGAGCTCGAGCGGCACGTCGCCGACGTTGCGAAGCTCGTGACACACCTGCAGGCCGGCGCGATCGGGCGCAAGGCGCAGGACCATCGACCGGACGAGCCCGGTCGGCTGTTCGGCGAGGCCGGTGAGGCGGATCCCGTTCGGCGCTAGCTCGATCTCCAGCCCTCGCCCATCGGGGACCGCCACCCGCTCCGGGTCCTCCGGCGCAAACCAGAGCCGATGGCCGCCGAGCAGTTCGTAGCGGCCGTTGGTGGTCTCCCAGCCGGCGTCCGGCGTCTCGGCCAGCAGGTTCTGCGCCGACCCGGCGAGACCCAGCCGCACGATCCGCGGGCCGGCCGTGGCAAGCACGTCGACCCAGACGTGGGCGTTGATGAGACGTCGGGTGGCGTGGCCGTGATAGGTCGGGCCGGTCGAGTCGGGCACGTTCGCAGCCGGCTCGTTGGCGATCATCGGGCCACCTCGATGGGAACCCCGAGGATCGCTTCCACTTCGACATCGACGCCCGGCGCCGACGGGAGTGGTGCGAGGTTGCCGTCGATCGGTCGTCCATCGACGACGAGCCGCGTCACCGACGCGGGTCCGGCGGCGGCCGCTGACGCGCGCCGGATGACGATGCGGTACGTCGCGCCACGGAACCGTCGCGTCACCCGGATTTCGGGCCAATCGGCGGGGACGGACGGGTCGATACGCAGTCCTTCGAGCTCCGGCCGGATCCCGACGATCCACTGGGTGGCGGCAACGTAGTTCCAGGCGGCCGTGCCGGTCAGCCACGAGTTCTTGGCCTCGCCATGCGTCGGCGCATCGCGGCCGGCGATCATCTGGGCGTAGACGTACGGCTCGCACCGGTGGACATCGGAGATCGCTTCCCGGGCGGATGGGTTGATCCGCAGGTAGTAGTCGAGCGCAGCGTCGGGGTTGCCGGCCATGGCCTCGGCGATCATCACCCACGGATTCGTGTGGCAGAAGACCCCGCCGTTCTCCTTGTACCCGGGCGGGTACGACGAGATCTCGCCGAGCCGCAGCTGATAGGTCGAGAACGCGGGCTGCTGGAGAACGATCCCGTGCGGCGTGGCGAGCCGCTCGCGAACCGACGCCAATGCCCGGGCGGCCCGGCCATCCTGGAGCCCGATGCCCGCGAGGATGCAGATGCCCTGCGGCTCGATGAAGATCTGGCCCTCGTCGTTGGCGGCCGATCCGATCGGCTCCCCGAAGAAGTCGTAGGCGCGCCGGAACCACGCACCGTCCCAACCGTGAGCGTCGACCGCCGCGACCATCCGCTCGGCGGCAGCCCGCAGGCGAAGGCACTCGGCCCCGTCGCCGCGGTGGTCCGCGATCGCCGCCAGCTCGTTCGCGGCCAGCACGAACAGGCCGGCGATGAACACCGACTCGGCCACGCCGCCCGCGCGGTTCTGGGTGGTCTGGAACGACTCGCCCGGCGTGTCGGAGAAGCAGTTCAGGTTGAGGCAATCGTTCCAGTCGGCCCGGCCGATGAGTGGCAGGCCGTGCGGCCCGAGCCGATCGAGCGTGTAATCGATGGCGCGCCGGAGGTGGTCGTCGAGCGGCCGCTCCGTGCCCGGTTCGTTGTCGTAGGGGATCGCCTCGTCGAGGATCGCGAGGTCGCCGGTCTCCTTGACGTAGGCCGCGACCGCGAGGACCAGCCATGCCGGGTCGTCGTTGAAGCCGCCCCCGACGGCGTCGTTGCCGCGCTTCGTCAGCGGCTGGTACTGGTGGTACGCACCGCCCGACGGCAGCTGGGTCGCGGCGATGTCGAGGATCCGCTGACGGGCGCGGTCCGGGACCATGTGGACGAACCCGAGCAGGTCCTGGGTCGAGTCGCGGAAGCCCATCCCGCGGCCGATCCCGGATTCGAAGAGCGACGCGGACCGCGACAGGTTGAACGTCACCATGCACTGGTAGGCGTTCCAGATGTTGACCATCCGATCGAGATGCTCGTTGCCGCTCTCGACCTGGAGGGCACCGAGCAGCTCGTCCCAGCGCCGGCGCAACGCCGTGACCGCCGCCTCGACGGCGAGCGGCTCGAGGTAGGTCGCGATCGTCTTCCGGACCCCGCGCTTGTCGAGGGTCCCGGAGCCGGGCGGGTCGAACTTCGCGTCCTTCGGGTTCTCGGCATACCCGAGCAGGAAGATGACCTCGCGCGTCTCGCCCGGGGCCAGCGCGAGCCGGACGTGGTGGGCGCCGATCGGCTGCCAGCCGTGGGCGATCGAGCCGGAGGTCGTGCCGCGCTCGACGGCGAGCGGCCGGTCCCAGCCGCGGTACGGGCCGAGGAACGCGTCGCGCGAGGTGTCGAAGCCGGCCGACGCGTCGGAGCAGGCGAAGAAGGCGAAGTGGTTCCGCCGTTCGCGGTACTCGGTCGTGTGATAGATGACGCCGGGTTCGACCTCGACCTCGCCGATCGAGTAGTTGCGCTGGAAGTTCGTGGCATCGTCCTGGGCGTCCCACAGGCAGAACTCGACGGTGCCGAACAACGACAGCGTGGCCGCCACCGGCCGCTCATTCGTGATCCGCGTCCGCCAGATCTCGAGGTTCTCGCCCGGCGGCACGAAGTAGCGCGTCTCCGCCCGGATCCCGGCCCGCCGCGAGGCGATCGTGGTGTAGCCCAGTCCGTGGCGGCACTCGTACTCGTCGAGCTCGTCCTGGGTCGGCTGCCAGCACGGGCTCCAGGCGTCGCCGGTCTCGTCGTCGCGGAGGTACAGGTAGCGCCCGCCGACATCGAGCGGCGCGTTGTTGTAGCGGTAGCGGGTCAGCCGCCGGAGGCGGGCATCGCGATAGAACGAATAGCCGCCGGCCGTGTTGGAGATGATCCCGAAGTAATCCTCGCTCCCGAGGTAGTTGATCCAGGGTAGGGGAGTGTCGGGCCGGCCGATGACGTATTCGCGCTGGTCGTCGTCGAACTGTCCGTAGCGCACAGTCCCCCTACTTCTCGACACCCGTGATGACGACGCCGCGCATGAAGGCGCGCTGGGCGAGGAAGAACACGACGACCGGAACGGCCATGGTCATGAGCGCGGCGGCCTGGATGAGCGTCGGTTGCGAGACGTAGAGCGCGTTGTACTGCTGGATCGCGATCGGCAGGGTCTGGAGGTCCGGCTTCCCCGACAGGTACAGCAGCGGAAGGAAGAAGTCGTTCCACGAGTAGAAGAAGTGGAAGAGGGTGACCGCCGTGAGGGCCGGGACGGACAGCGGCAGGATGACGGAGCGCAGCACCCGGAACGGACTGGCTCCGTCGATCATCGCGGCCTCGTCGAGGTCGCGTGGGATCGACAGGAAGTACTGGCGCAGCAGGAACACGTTGAACGCATTGGCGAAGAAGTGCGGAACGATCAGCGGTAGCCACGTCCCGTTCCAGCCGAGCTTCGTGAAGACCGCATACGTGGGGATCAGGGTCACCTGGAACGGCAGGATGATCGTGGCGATCAGGATGATGAACAGGATGTTCTTCGCGGGGAAGCGGAACCGGGCGAACCCATACGCCACGACGGCCGAGGAC
>DATAIW010000391.1:0-2363 GCA_036262455.1 Candidatus Limnocylindrales bacterium
GATCCGTGCCACGGTCGTGAGCGAGACCTCGGGCGAGCGACCTCGTTCGATCCTGCCGTACTGGGGGCGCGAGATTCCGGCGGCGCGCGCGACGTCTTCCTGGGACAGCGCGGCGTTCAGCCGGGCAGCCTTGAACTCTGCCGCGGTGAGGTTCACGAGCCGCCGGCCGCGATCCTCACCGAGCTCCACGCGTCGTTGTCGAACCGCCATGTCCGGCAGGATGACCGAGCCGGCTTATCTCGCGGTCAACGGACCGGGTGCCACCCGATCAACGTGGGGTGGTGCGCGGCCGGGGACGTTCGGTAGCGTCCGCGGCGGCGCGGTGCGGATGTCCGGTGCGACTGGGGGAGGCCGCCTCCGTACGATGGTCCGACTCGTGAACCCGGGTCGGCCGCGCCAGGGTCGACTCGATCGGCGTGATGCGGTCGTCGGTGCCTTCATCGGGGTATCGACTGCATTCATCCGACGACGGCCAGCGAGCACACCGAGCCCACCGAGTCGGCCGACCCCTCAGACGGCACCGAGCCGTCCGAGTCGTCCGAGTCCGCCGACCCCTCAGACGGCACCGCGCCGGCGGAGTCCGCCGAGCCCTCCGACAATGCGGAGCCCTCCGACAACGCCGATCCGACCGTGACTACCGCTCCGACCGTGACCACCGATCCGTGCGCCGCCGAGACCCCGACGGTCACGACCACCATCACGCTGCCCCCGGACCTGATGGCGCAGGTGCTCGCCTTCGTGGCCTCGCTCCTCGCCTGAGATCGACCAGCCGCACGAGCGGCCACATCGACGACGCCCCTGCACCGCGCAGGGGCGTCGTCACGTTCCGGAGGTCGCGCGCCCCCTTAGCCCTGGGGCGGGTCGCCCGGCTCGGGTCCCGTGACGACCGGCTCGCCGGAGCGGGACCAATCGCTGTACGAGCCCACGTAGAGGATCGGGTCGGGGAGGCCCGCCGCCCGCAGCGCGATCGCGTGATGGAGCGCCGATACGCCACTCCCGCACGACGTGACGACCGGCCCGGCCGTCCCGTCGGCGCCGAGGTCGTGGAAATGCGATGCGAGCTGGGCCGGCGGCCGGAACGGACCGCCGGGCTCGACGAGGTTGTCGTCGACCGTCGCGTTGCGGGCGGTCGGGATGTGGCCCGCGACAGGATCGATCGGCTCGGTCTCGCCGCGGTAGCGCGGCGCGCCCCGGGCGTCGAGCAGGACGACCGACCCGAGCCGCTCCTTCAGCTCGGCCCGATCGATCACGCGTGACCACTCGGTTCCGAGGTGGAGTTCCGCCGGCGCCGGGTCCGGCATGTCCGTCGTGAGCTCGCCGCCGGATGCGGTCCAGGCGGCCATCCCGCCGTCGAGGACCGCGACCGCGGGATGGCCGAGGACGTCGAGCATCCACCACAGACGGGCGGCGACCCAGCCGCCGACGTCGTCGTACGCGACCACGAAGCTCGTGTCGGCGATTCCGACCCGGGCGACGCGGGCCACGAACGCGGCCGGCGTCGGGAGGGGATGGCGACCCGGCGCACCGTATCCCCGCGGGTCGGACAGGTCCGTGTCGAGATCGAGATGGACGGCGCCCGGCAGGTGACCGGACGCGTACGCGGCCGCGCCCGCACCGAAGACGCCGAGGACCCACCGGCAGTCGACGATGCGCAGGTCGGGGTCGCCCGAGCCGACCAGCTCGAGGAGATCAGCGGCCGGGATGAGCGGCGACGAACGCTTCATGCGCGGAGGATACCGGCCGCGCTCTCACAGGTGGCGAAGGAATGCCTCGGGATCGTTGAGGAAGTCTCTCGTCAGGGACACGTGCTCCAGGTCGCGGTACTCGACCCGCCGGATCGGTGCCTCGTCGAACGACCAGATCGCCGCATCGGGGCAGGCGAGCAGGATCGGCGAGTGGGTCGCCATGACGATCTGGCAGCCGCCGGCGACCGCCTCGCGGACGAGCGACAGGAACGCCAGCTGGCGGAACGGCGAGAGCGGCGCCTCAGGCTCGTCGAGGAAGTAGGTGCCGCCTGGCACGAACCGATCCTGGAAGAACGCGAGGAACGCCTCGCCGTGCGAGTGGGTGTCGATGCCGTCGCCGTAGCGTCGCCGGAGCTCGGCGAGCTCCTTGCGGTACGGCGAGGCGGCCAGGTCGCGGGCGAACGCCTCGCGATCGGCGTACTCGGCGAGGACCTGGGCGAGCCCTGCTTCGAGCTCCGCCCGCATCGTCGCCATCCGCCGGGCGAACCCGAAGAAGTCCTCCGCTCGGAGAAAGAGGCCACGGTGCGTGCGGCTCGCCCACGACAGGCGCAGGTCGGCCGCGAGCGCCCGGACGCCGGCCAGCGTGTCGTCGTCGGCCGCGTCCGCGGACCCCGCGGT
>DATAIW010000392.1:0-2835 GCA_036262455.1 Candidatus Limnocylindrales bacterium
GTGAATGCGCAGTTCGGCGGTGAGCCTACTCTCGTCGAACCGCTCCCGGGCCCGCCATGTCCGCCCGGACCCTGCACCCAGGTCGCGCAGGACGGTCCCTGTGACACGGTGGTCTTCGTGCGGGTCGGCGAGGATGCCTACTTCGACTACTCGCTCCAGGGCGGACCGTAAGGCACCGGCGAAGGCCTACACCGTGGCGACGGCTCGTGCGTCGAGGCGGCTGGTGAGGCAGGGGACCCTGGCCGATCCGCCCCTTGTGTCCCGGGCTGGCCCGGTGGACAATGCGACGCAGCGCGGGCGCGAAATTCCAGCCTGATCCGGCTTTGGTCTTTGCGCCCCGATGGGGGGGGTTCACCATGGCTGGTTTCGGGCTTTTCGTTGGATTCGGCGCTCCGGCTCGCGGCCGCGAGGTCCAGGCAAGCAAGGTCTTCGGCGAGGTGATGGCCTACTACGCCTCGCTCCAGGCGAGCGGCGAGATCGAGAGCTACGAGGTCGCCATCCTCGAGGCTCACGGCGGGGAGCTCGGAGGCTTCATCCTCCTGCGTGGGGATCCCGAGCGGCTGGCGCGGGTTCGTGCCTCGGCCGAGTTCGGACGCCTCATCGTTCGAGGCGGCTTCGCCGTCGACCACGTCGGGGTGGTGTCGGCACGGCTCGACAGCGAGGCGGCCCGCTTCGTGGGCGAGTCGAACGGGCTGACAACCGACCTGACGTGAGGGTGAGCCGGCGCTGGACGGGCCGCTGGTCGGAGGACGGCTACTGGTCGCCGAGCAGTTCGTGCTGGAGTGACGCGGCCACCCACTCGCGGTAGCGTTCCGCCGGCCAGCCGCGCACGTTCACGAGAAGGTGGTAGAGGCCCGGGTCATTCAGGACCCAGACGACGTCGGCCGCGCCCTCCGGGTCGATCCCGTCCCGGAGCGGGCCTTTCGATGCGGTGTCGGCGACGACGTGCGCGGCACCGATCCGGCGCTCCTGCTGGATCTTGTCCCAGACCGGCCGAACTTCCCGGTCCGCCGAGGCCGCCCCGCGGACTGACTCGTAGACCGCCGCGACCCGGCCGCCGAGTTCGACAACGAGCCCGGCGTAGCGCTCGAGGTACCGGCTGGGGTCCGGCTCCTCGCGGATCGCGCGCGAATCGGCGCGGTCCGGCAACGAGACTGGCTCGTCGTCGCCGGCGAGCGCCACGTCGTAGGCCGTCTTGAGCAGCGCGGCCTTGCCTCCCACGGCGGTGAAGACCGTGGCGCGACTCACGCCGGCCGCCTCGGCGATCGCGTCGATCGAGGTCGCGCCGTACCCGGCGTCGACGAACAGCCGCGTCGCGGCGTCGATGATCGCCCGCCGCGTCTGGCTGGCATGCGCCGCCCGGAGCGGCGAGCGATAGGACCGCTTGACAGGTATCTCGTTGATCATCAGACTCACAGTATAGTCATTACGCATACAGGCTTGCGAACAGGCTGAGCGGGTGACGCCGAACTGGGGGGACCACGATCATGATTGCCGATCCGCGGACAGCGAGCGAACCGCTCGCGGTGGTCCATCGGCTCCAGGCGTCGACGAACGCCCACGACCTCGATGCGCTCGTCGACTGCTTCACGGCCGACTACCTGAGCGAGATCCCGCTCCATCCGTCGCGCAGCTTCCGAGGAAGCGAGCAGGTTCGCCGCAACTGGGGCCAGATCCTCGCGGGCGTGCCGGACCTCCGCTCGGAGCTCGTCCGCTACGCCATCGACGGGAACGTCGTCTGGGCGGAATGGGAATGGACGGGCACCCGCCGCGATGGCGCGTCGCACCTGATGCGCGGGACGACGATCCTCGGGGTCGAGGGCGAGCGGATCGCCCGGGCCCGTTTCTACATGGAACCGGTCGTCGACGACGGTGCCCGGATCGACGCTGCGGTCGCGCAGGCCTTCGCGCCGGGCTCCGACCGATGATCGTCGTGGCTGGTGGGTCGGGCACCCTGGGTTCGTTGCTCGTCCCGCTCCTCGTCGGGCGCGGGGAGCCCGTCCGGGTCGTGACGCGCGACCCGGCTGCGGCGGGTCGCAGGCTGTCCGGCGTCGAGCTCGTCGCGGGCGACGTAACGCGACCCGAGGACGCCCGCCGGGCAGTCGAGGGCGCGCGCGTCGTCGTCTCCGCGATCACGGGCTTCGCCTCGGCGGCTGGGCTCCAGGCGGTGGACGTCGAGGGCAACCGAATCCTGGCCGACGCTGCGGCCCGGGCGGGCGTCGAGCAGCTTGTCCTCGTGTCGATCGTCCAGGCGTCGGCGGATCATCCGATCGAGCTATTTCGGGCGAAGTTCGCGGCCGAGCAAGCCGTCCGGGCGAGCGGCGTCGGGTGGACCATCGTCCGCCCAACCGCCTACCTCGAGACATGGCTCGGGCTGATCGGCGGGCCGCTCGTGGCGACGGGCAAGACGCTCGTCTTCGGCCGCGGCCGGAACCCGATCAACTTCGTGTCGGCGCTCGACGTGGCGCGGCTCGTCGACCTCGCGATCGCCGATCCGTCCTACCGCGGGAAGGTCGTCGAGGTCCCGGGACCTGAGAACCTGACGGTCAACCAGCTCGTCGCGATCATCGAGACCGCCTGCGGGCGTTCGGGCCGCGTGTCCCATACCCCACGGGCCGTCATGCGCCTCCTTTCGATCGCGCTTCGGCCGATCGATCGGATGCGCGCCCGGCAGGTTGGGACTGCGCTCTTCATGGACACCCGCGACATGGCCACTGACGGTCGCGCCACTCGGGCGGGATATCCGTCGATCCCGATGACGACCGCGGCGACCGTCGCCGAGCGTCTCTTCGGCGCGACGGCTGGGCATCTGATCCAGCCGTCGACGACGTGACC
>DATAIW010000393.1:0-2081 GCA_036262455.1 Candidatus Limnocylindrales bacterium
GGAGACGAGAGCCTCCCAGGGGTGACAGGCCGGTTTGCCGTTGACCGGTACCACGATCCGGGCGACCTTGGACACCTTGTTGACGCAGGCATAGATCCGCGTCGCATTCGAATAGCTGTATGCCGCGTCGGCCGCGCCGGAGGCGGCCAGCGTCAGGCTGAAGGCCATGGTCAGAACGAGCAGCTTGCGACCGCGAGTCCCGCGCGCAGTGATCGAGTGGTCCATCGAATCCCTTTCGGTCGGTTGGGTCGTCCAATTTGGTGACAGCTGGGGGACGAACGACCCGTTTCCGGCCGTCCGATGGTCCTCCCTCGATCAACGCAGACGCACCGACCCGATCGGACGCACGGGGGCCGTACCTTCGGATCAGGCGCCACCCCTGACCCGGGTCGAAGGCCGTCGACGCATACCGAGGTCGCGCCGCGTCCCTGGACGCGAACGATCACCGCCGAGTTGAAGATCCCGCCGGGAACCGCCGGCTCGGCGCTGGCGATCCAGACGGCCGCCGGCTTCCGCTCACGGGACTGACGATCCTCGGGGTCGGCCTGCTCGATCCAGCCGATGCGACCGGCTGGCGGGTCGCGTTCGGCCTGCTTGTCCTCGGACCGAGCGTCGGCATCATCGCGATGTCCCGGCTGCGCCGCCGCCCCGACGCTCACCCGGTGGCCAACGGCCACCGCTGAGCCACGCTCCGCCCCTGTCGCCTCAGTCGAAGCTCACGTTCCGGACATGCGGTCCGATCGTCAGGTTCGCCACGTCCCGCGCGGCCGGCCCGTCGCGGAGCGGCTGGCCGTTGACGACGAACCCGCCCAACCGGAGGCCGTCGACCGCATGCGTGTCGTCGGCGCCTTCGAAGACGTCGACCGCCACGTCGGGACCGGGTCGTCCGGGACGGAACTGGGCGTACCAGGTCCGGTTGCTCGTCGGCCGGACAAACGAGGGCGCGACAACATCGTCGAACGCCAGGTCGCGGATCACGCCGAGCGCGGCCTCGGGATCGCGGACGCCGATGACCTGCTCGACGAGGTGGTCGACGTTCGGCCCGACGCGGATGCGGCGGAACGTGACGCGCTCGACGGTCGCGCCGTCGCGGACGACGACCGACATGGCCCGGCCCGTGTCGAAGACGAAGCCGTCCTCGAAGACGATGTCGGAGAGGGTCGCGGCGTCCGTCTCGCTGCCGATCTTGAACCCGGCATCGACGGCGCTCACGAGGCTGTTCGTGACGTTGATGCGGGCTGGGTCGCCGGACAGGTCGCCGTTCCGTGTCGCCTTCACGCAGACGGCGTCGTCCTTGGTATGGATGAACGCACGGTCGATCGTCACGTCGGTCGACATGTCGATGTCGATGCCGTCGGTGTTGAGATTCGTCCGGTCGTTGATGACCTTGACGTTCCGAAATGCGACATCCCTCGAGGCGAGCACGTGGAGCGACCACGCGGCCGCGTTGCGGAACAGGACATCGTCGACCCTGACGTTCGTGCTTTCGCGAACGCGCAGGAGGTTCGGGGCGGCGTTGCGCCGGGTGCGGAGGAACGCGCCGTCTCCGTCGATCGTCCCGCGACCGCTGATCCGGACGTTCTCGGCCCGGTCGATGAGCAGCAGGCGTGAGAACGTCATCGTCCGGCCGAGATAGCGGACGTCCGGCGGGAGGCTCGTATCGGAGGCGGTCTCGATGCGTCCCGGATCGATCGGATAGTCGGCGGGATCGGACGAGCCCTGGAGGAGCGCGCCCCGAGCCAGGTACAGGGTCACGTTGCTCTTCAGGGTCAACGTTCCGGAGCGGTAGACCCCGCGCGGCAGGACGACGGTCCCGCCGCCCGGCCCGCCCGCGGCTGCGTCGATGGCGGCCTGGAGGACCATCGTCGCAAGGGCGTGCCCGGTCGGGTCGGCGCCGCGCTCGATCACGTCGATGACGCCGGGTCCGCCGACGAGGGGCGCACCGGCTTCGATGGGATCCGGCAGGACGACAAGCGTGGCGAGGCTGTCGATCCAGACGACGACGCTCTCCGGAGACGGAAGATCGAACCGGAGGACATTGCCGTCGACACTGGGCGCGGCAACGCGCTCGGCGGGGAAGA
>DATAIW010000394.1:0-7518 GCA_036262455.1 Candidatus Limnocylindrales bacterium
GTCGAACCGCTCGGCCTCATCCCGTTCGATCGCGGTCGGTGCGACCGAGCGCCGGGCAAACTCGCGGGTCGTGTCCCGCAGCAATCGCTCCTCGTCGGTCAGCGGCCAGGACAGGGGTAGGTCCTCCGGATCGATCGTGGCGCGGTCAACTCCCCTCTCCCCCCCCGATCGAGGGGGAGACGGGGCAGCGCGCCTGAATAGGATAGCCACGTGACAGCCGATCGAACCGAGGCCGGACGACTCGAGGTGCCCGGGCCGCCCGAGGGTCAGGCAGCGTGGCACGCGGTTTCACTCCAGGATGAGGTCATTCGCCAGTCGGTCGATGCCATCGTCGTCACCGACGCGGATCTCCGGGTCCGGGTCTGGAACCCGGCGGCGGAGCGCCTGTACGGCATTCCGGCGGCAACTGCGATCGGCCAGTCGATGGCTGAGCTCGTCGTCACGAGCGACACCACGGGCGAGGTGATCGACGGCGAGGCGGCGTTGGCCGAGCTCGCCGCCAGCGGGATATGGCGACGCCGCATCATCCAGCGGCCGCGGACCGGGCCGCTGAGTCAGGAGAACGTGGTCATCGACACGATCGTGACCCTCCTGCGCGGCTCGGATGGCACGACCGTCGGGGCGCTCGGGGTCAATCGCGACGTCACCGCTTCGGCCTTGCTCGAGTCGGAGCTGGCGGCCCTCGGCTCGCTCGTCGTGGCGACCGGTCGGGCGCGGACCATGGCGGAAGTCGCCCAGGCCGCCCTCGAGATCCTGTGCCGGACCACGGGCGCCGAGGCCGGACTGGTGACCTCGGCCGGCCCCACCTACGAGGCGACCGCGCACCTCGGCATTCACCAGGCGACGATCGACGCCGTGGTCAGCTACGGCCAGCTCGACGGGCCGCTGGCCCGGGCCCTGAAGACACCCGATTCCGTGGTTTCCGCGGACGTCGTTTCGGCGCCGATCCGCGAGGATGTCCGCGCCGCGGTGATCGCCGACGGCATCGAGCACCTCCTCGTCGTGGGGCTCCGGTTGTCCGGACGGCTCACCGGCATCCTCGCCCTGGGCTGGCGGAAGCGGGCTCCGCGGGAGCCGTCGCGAGCGATCATCCAGCAGGCGGCGGCCCTGGTCACCGCGGCGATGGAGAACGCCAGGCTGCTGACGGCCGTCGAGAGCGGGCTGAATGAAGAGCGGCTGCTCACGCGTCGGATGCGTGCCCTCGTCGAACTGACGCGCTTGCCCGAGACGACCGCTTCGAGCGGATCCGGGATCGATCGGCTGATGATCGAGATCGCCACCGTGATCGGCGCCGACGGGTCGGTCTTCGGCGAGGTCGAGGGCGACCGCCTGGCCCTGCGCGAGGTCGATCGGATCGAGTGGACCGAAGCGGAGCCGCTCGTCAACCGCCCGCTGCTGAGCATCCCCGTCGCCTCCTCTCTCGCCAGCGGTTCCGCGGCGGTGCTCTTCTCGCTCAGCGAACGGCCGACCACGCCCGAAGGCACGGCCGCCGGCATGGGGCTAGGATTCCTGTCGGGGGCGGCGTTCGCGGTTCGCGACGTTCGGCGCCTCAGCGGCATCCTCTTTGCGCTCTTCCGGCGTCCGGTCGAGGCTCTCGAGATCGACGAGCGGACCCTCGATGCGATCGGACGCGTCCTCGATATCTCGATCGCCAACCAACGGCTGCGCGAGGATATCGTCGCGGGTGAGCGACGCTACCGTGACCTGTTCGAGGCCTCACCGGACGCCCTCCTCGTCGAGGGCAGTGAAACCGTGATCGACGCCAACTCGGCCGCGCGCAAGCTCTTCGGCGACGAAATCGTCGGTCGGGCGGTCATGGATCTCTTCGTCGCCGATCGAGAGGTGATCGATCGCGAGACCCTGGGCCCGGACGGGATCAGCGGCCTGCTCGGTACGGGTCGCCGGCTCGACGGCTCGACCTTCCCCGAGGAGGTCGATCTGCGCCCGATCGAGATCGCCGGACAACGTCGGATGCTGGCCATCGTTCGCGACCTGACCGAGCGGACACGGATGCAGGGCGAGCTGATCCAGGCCCAGAAGATGGACGCGATCGGGTTCCTCGTCGCGGGCGTCGCCCATGAGCTCAACAACCCGCTGACCGCGATCGTCGGCTTCAGCCACCTCCTGCGGACCGACCCGAACCTGCCGGCGGACCTCCGCAGCCACGCCGACTTGCTCGTCCAGGAGGCGAACCGGACGAAGGGGATCGTCCAGAACCTGCTCGACTTCGCCCGGCTGCGACCGCCCGAGCGGGTCGAGATGGAGCTTCGCCCGCTGATCGACAGCGTCCTCGGGCTCCAGTCCTACGTGCTGTCGCGGACGGATCTGACCGTCGCCGTCGACCTTGCCCCGGACCTCCCGCGCATCTGGGTGGACCGCGCCCAGATGCAACAGGTGCTGATCAACCTGACCGTCAACGCCACCCAGGCGATCCGCAGCGTGGATCGACCCGGCACGATCCGGATCCGCTCCCGATCGGCGCGGAACCACGACGGACCGACGGTTCGGATCGAGATCGCCGACGACGGGCCGGGTGTCCCGCCCGCGATCATCGACCGCTTGTTCATGCCGTTCGTGACGACCAAGGAGCCGGGCGCGGGGACCGGGCTCGGGCTGTCCGTGTCCTTCGGAATCGTCGCGAGTCATGGCGGGACACTGCGCCACGAGCGGAACGCCGAGGGTGGTGCGACCTTCATCATCGAGCTGCCGGTCGAGCGCGACGAGGCCGGCCGGGCGGGTTCAACGTCTCGGGCCACGAAGACGGCGGCCGCCACGAGCGGGGCCGGCACGAGCGGGGCCGCCACGAGCGAAGCAGCGGCCGCTGCGCCGGCGCCCGCGACGCCGACCGCTCGACCGCTCCGCGTGCTCGTCCTCGACGACGAGCCGTCGATCCGGGACTTCCTCGGCCGGGTCCTCGAGCGGAACGGCTACGAGCCGATCCTCGCCGACACGGGTGCCCTGGCCCTCGAGATCGTGCGCACCGATCCGCCCGACGCGATCCTGTGCGACCACCGGATGGCCGGAATGAGCGGGACGGAGTTTCATGCGGCGGTGATGCAGGTCGCGCCCCGCCTCGCCTCGCGCTTCGCCTTCATGAGCGGCGACGTCCTGAACCCCGAGCTACGCGAATTCGCCGAGGCCCGCGGGGTCCATCTCCTCGCCAAGCCGTTCGACATCGCCGCGGTTGCGTCCATCGTCGCGTCGCTCGTCGCCAACGGACCCGGCTGAGCGGTCAACCAGCTTCGAGGCGCCCGTCGGGAGTCAGCTGCGCGGGTAGGTGTGGAAGCCGCGACCCGTCTTCTGGCCGAGATGCCCGGCCTCCACCAGCTCGACGAGGACCGCGGGCGGGGCGAATTGCTCCTGTCCCAGCCCCTCGTGCAGCACGCGCATGACCCCGAGGCACACGTCGAGGCCGATGAAGTCGGCGAGCTCGAGCGGGCCCATCGGGTGGTTGAGCCCGACCTTCGCGCCCGTGTCGATGTCGTCCGCCGTGCCAAGCCCCTCCTGGTAGGCCCGCATCGCCTCGGCCAGGAAGGGCATCAGGATCCGGTTCACGATGAAGCCCGGACGATCGGCCGACACGATCACCTGCTTGTCCATCTCGGCCGCGATCGATCGGACCGCGGCCTCCGTCGCGTCGCTCGTCGCCGATCCCCGGATGAGCTCGATCAGCGGCATGACCGGCACCGGGCTGAAGAAATGCATGCCGACGAACCGCGAGCGGCGGGCCCCGCCGACCGCGGCGGCGAGGCGGTCGATCGCGATCGACGACGTGTTCGAGGCGAAGATGGCCGCCTCCGGCGCCAGCCGGTCGATCTCCGACCAGAGGGCGGTCTTGACGGCGAGGTCCTCGAAGACGGCCTCGACCACGAAGTCGACGTCAGCGGCCGCGGCGAGGTCGGCGGTCGGCTCGATCCGTTCGAGGATCGCCGCCCGCTCGTCGCCGTCGAGGCGACCCTTGGCGACGGATCGCTCGAGGTTGCCGGCGATCCGGTCCCGACCGGCGACGGCCCGCGCGACGTCGGGTTCGTAGAGTGCCACCGAGCGGCCCGTCGCGGCCAGGACCTGGGCGATGCCGTGGCCCATCAGTCCGGCGCCGGCCACGAGGACACGTTCCTTCGTCATCGCCGGTGAGCCTACCGCTTCCGGCCGTGAGAGGACGGTCGAGGACGCGTCGTCAAGCAGCCGGGTCGGCGGCATGGCGAATCCTATCCGTCCAAGACCGCGGGGCCGGCCAGTCGCTCCAGCAGGACGTCGGCGGCAGCATATGGGTCGAGCCGGTGGGCAGCTACGGCGCTCAGCGTGACGCGGGTGTCGCCGCCGAGCGACGGACCGTGGAGTCGATCGCGCAGGCGGTCCGCAACGATCGACCAGACGAGGGCTTCCGCGCGGGCCAGCCGGGCCGATTCGCCGGGCGCGGCGGCGGCGGTCCGGCGATGGCGATCGAGCGCCGCGAGGAGCTCCGGGACGCCGGCCCCGGTCGCGGCGGTCGTGATCAGGACCTCGGGCCGCTTGGGCCGTGGCCGGGGGGGCCGATCGTCGTCGGCGCCGGCCGCCGGACCGCCGGTGGCGACGAGCATCGCCCGGAGCTGGGCCGCCGTCCGCTGGGCGCCGGGCTTGTCGCCCTTGTTGACGACCACGAGGTCGGCCACTTCGAGGAGTCCGGCCTTGATTGCCTGGACCTCGTCGCCCATCTCGGGCGCCTCGAGCACGACGGTCGTATCGGCGGCCGCGGCGACCTCGACCTCACTCTGGCCGGTCCCGACGGTCTCGATGAGGATCAGGTCGAAGCCCGCAGCATCGAGCACGGCGGCGGCCGCGCCGGTCGTCGAGGCGAGTCCGCCGGCGTGGCCACGGGCCGCCATCGAGCGGATGAACACGTCGCGATCCCCGGCGTAGCTCTGCATCCGGACCCGGTCACCGAGCAGCGCCCCGCCGGTGATCGGTGACGACGGGTCGACGGCGATGACCGCGACCGCCCGGCCGGCCTTCCGGACCTCGCCGATCAGCGCCGCGACGAGCGTCGACTTGCCCGCTCCCGGTGGCCCCGTGATCCCGACGATGTGGGCGGCCCCGGCGAGCGGGTAGAGCTCGCGCAGGGCGGGTTCCGCAACCGCCGTCCGGTTCTCGACCGCAGTGAGGAGGCGAGCGAGCGAGCGACGATCGCCCGCGCGGGCGGCGGCAACGAGATCGGCGGCCCGGGCGGCGGCCTCGGGCGCGTCCGGCGAGCCCGCCACGCTAGTCGCGCGGCCGAGCGTTGGTCCGCAGGTACTCCGCCACCTCGGCGATGGTCGTTCCCGGGCCGAAGACGCGGGCGACGCCCGCCTCGGCGAGGGCCGCGACGTCGTCGTCGGGGATGATCCCGCCGGCCGTGACGAGGACATCGTCGAGGCCCTCCGCGCGGAGGAGCTTCGTGATCCGCGGGAGGAGCGTCATGTGGGCGCCCGACAGGATCGACAGGCCGACGACGTCGACGTCCTCCTGGAGGGCGGCGGTCGCGATCATCTCGGGGGTCTGGCGGAGGCCCGTGTAGACGACCTCGAACCCCTCGTCACGGAGGCCCCGGGCGAGGACCTTGGCGCCGCGGTCGTGGCCGTCGAGGCCCGGCTTGGCGATGAGCACCTTGATCGGTCGATCGGACATGGGCCGATTGTAGGCGTGAGGTGGGCGGCGCGAATCGATGATGCCGTGGCAGTTGCAGCGGGGAGCCGTGGCGAGGATGCTCTGCTCGTGGGCCAGTCAACCGAACACTCGGCACCCCCAGCCCGTCCGCGGAGCCGTCTCCCGCGCGCAGCCGCTCGCCTCGCGGCGGTCGCTCTCGGCGCGGTGTTCCTCATTCCGGCCCTTGTCGGCCTCGACCAGATGCAAACCCGCGTGCCTGAAGGCTGCTTCGAGTTCTGCGATCCGCAGGGCGGTGGCAGGCTGCTCATCGCTCTCGCCGTCGTCGGATTCCTCCTGGCGGCGGCGATCTGGCGGAAGTTTCTCGTCGCCCTCGCGCTGGGACTCTGCCTCAGCGTCCTGTCCACGGTCGTCCTCGGCGCGTTCGTCGCGGGTCTCGCGAAGTCCGGCGAGCTGTTCCGCGATCCGGCGGGTTACGCGACGCTGGTCGAGATCTGGAGCGGGTCTGCACTGGCCACGTTGTTCCTGGTCATCGCCCTTCGCGAGGAGGTAGCCGACGCCGGGCGACGCGAAGGATCACCGTCGGATGGCCGCTGACCGGACGGCATCCCCGACCCGGCCGACCGGCGGCGGGTCATCGTCGAGGCGATCCCCGACAAGATTGCGGCGGTCCAGGCGACGCTCAATCGGGTCGGCAGCGCGTCCGCCGACGAGATCGGCCGCTACACGGACGCCCAGCTCGCCCTGATCACCGAATTCCTGACCCGGATGGAGCAGATCACCCGCGACGAGGCGGCGACCCTCCGCGAGAACCCGGGCGGCGGCGATGGTGGCGGCGACGCCGAGGTCGTGGGATCGGAGCACAGCGCACCGCTCGGCGGTCTGTCCAGCGCGAAGCTGCACGTCCGCTCCGGCCTGTCATCCCTCCGCCTTCGCGCCGGCACCGACCAGCGCGAGCTCTACCGGGCAGCGTTCGAGGGGGCGACGCCGCAGGTCCGACTCCGCGACGGACGCGTCCTCGTCCAGTACCGCGGCATTCCGTTCGACTGGCGCAAGCGGAACGCCACCTTCGGCCTGAACCCGACCATCCCCTGGACGATCGAGGTCGTCGGCGGCATCCAGCGCGTCGAGGCCGACCTCCGCGCGATCGACGTCCGCCGGTTCGACCTGGCCGGCGGAACCGAGCGCGTCCAGCTCGAGCTCGGCCGACCACGGGGCGAGGTCCCGATCCGGATCGTCGGCGGCGCGAAGACGGTCCGCCTCGAACGACCGCGCGGCGTCGCCGTCCGCCTGAAGGTCGTCGGCTCGACCGCCTCGGCCACGGTCGACGGGCGGAAGCTCGGCAGCAAGGGCGGCGAGTCAACCGTCGAGACGTCCGGTTGGGAGACGAGTCGCGACCGGGTCACGCTCGAAGTCGTCGGCGGCTCGAGGTCGATCGAGATCGTCGACCGACCGTAGAGGCCGAGTGACCGCGCGGCGGGTCGCCTGAAGGTCGACGTGCGGTACGTCCCCCGGACCGTCGCGGTCCGCGCCTCGGACCCCGCCCAGCAGTCGCCTCGAACGCCGGGCGTGCCATCCCACGCCGGAACGGCGTCGTCGTGGCCACGCGCCGAACCTCGAGGGACGCACCGCACGCTGGGCGTTCAGCCCGGGCGTCAGGCGCGCACGGACTCACCTCGCGAGTCGGATCGGGCCGCAGCACGAGGAGGTCGGGCGTCGTCGTGACTCGGCCGTGCGTGCAGCCGCTTGATCTGACTCAACCACTGGGTCAGGGCGGTCGCCCTTGCGCGCGAGCCCCGCGGGGTGCGTCAGGCGCCGGGCGCCCGCCGGTCGAGGTGGGCGAAGAACTCGGCGCGGGTCCGGTCGCGGGTCCGGAAGAGCCCGAGCACGGCCGAGGTC
>DATAIW010000395.1:0-19418 GCA_036262455.1 Candidatus Limnocylindrales bacterium
GCCCTGTCGACCGTCGCCAGGGCGAGCCCGTGAGCCGCGCCGCCGACGTCGATGGTCGACGTCAGCGAGCCGGAGGCCGGGTTGATCAGCTCGAGCCCGTTGGCGTCGGCGACCGCGACCTGCGGCAGGGAGTCGATCGAGAGGCCGGCCAGCCGCCCGTCGTCGATCGCGCCCTGGATCGTCTTCTGGTGGGCGCTGTCGGTGATGCCCGCGATGATCAGCCGCTCCGCAGTGCCGCTCAGGCGGACCTCGTAGGTGGCCGCCGAGCCGCCGAGCAGCGTCGCGAGCCGCGTCGCGACGGCGTGCGGATCCGCGACCGATCCGGGCGTGCCGACCAGGGTCGGGGCGGTCCCGCCCGGGCCCACGTCGGCAACGGCATGGAGCTGGACGGTCCCGAGCACCTCGCCCGAGACCGAGTCCAGCGACCGGACCTGGTCGTCGGCGGTGACGACGATCACCGCCGAACCGTCATCGGGCACGAAGAGGCGCTTGATCGAGCCGTCGACCTGGCCGAACTCGACCGGCTCCGGGAGGAGGCCCGGCGAGCCGCCGCTCCGGAGCCCGTCGAGGGCCGACGCGTCGAAGGTCCAGATCGTGCCGGCCGAGCTGCCGATGAAGAGCTGACTCGCGCTCGGATCGACGGCGACGGCGACGGCCCCGTCGATGGGCTGGGTCGCGACGAGGTCGCGGCTCACGAGGTCATACGAGCGGAGCTCGGCCCCGGTGACGAGGTCGACCCGGTCGCCATCGCGCCGGCCGGCCACCTCGGTGTCGTCGGTCCGTCGTTCGATCGCGGCATCGACGACCGGGACGCCGAGATCGCTCGTCGCGTTGACCCGGTCGTCGCCCCAGGCGATCAGGCCGCCGGCCATCGCGTACTTGGCGAGGTGGGGGTGGGTCCACTCGTAGATGTCGTGGTCGATGCCGTAGCGCCAGCTCTGGAGGAACTCGGCCGCCGTCCGGGCGTGGTAGACCTCGTCGAAGTGCATCTGGTACGGCTCGCCGAGCCGGAACATCCGGATGCCGAGGACCGAGACCACGAGGACGACCAGGATCCACAGGTCGAGCCGGTCAAGGCGTCCCGGCGGCTCGTCGTGGAGGGCGTGCGAGCGGTCCGCCCGGACCGGCCGCTGCCCGAGGCGGGCGCGGAACCAGCCGATCGGCCCGAGCTCGGCGAAGGATCCCGGCTCGGTCCACGTCGGGAACGTGGCCTGACGAGGGACGCCGTCAGCCGGTCCAGGGTCGACGCCGTGGGGCGGGATCGCCGAGGCAATCACGGTCGAGCCAGCACCAGCGCCGGAGCGTTGTGACCGCCAGCCGGCCGGCACCGACGGGTGATCGTGCGCCGGCCAATCCGGCTCGTCGACCCACCCCTCGGCGTCGACGCCATCGTCGTCGCCGCCCGCGATCAGCTCGCCATCGAGGGCCCGCTGGGCCGTCGGGCGGAGCTGGGCAAACGCCCAGAGCGCGGCCGCAAGCGCGGTCAGGGCGATGAGCTGGACCGCGGTCGTCGACCGGAGGGTCCCGCCGATCCCGAGCCAGTCGTCGATCCCCGGGTTGTCCGGGTAGAGCGTCGTGAGGACGACGTACATGTTCAGGAAGGTCGTGACCGACAGGACGACGTAGGCGATCCGCCAGCGGACCGAGACCGCGGCGAGGATCGCCCCGATCGCGATGAACGGGAAGAGGTAGCGCTCGTGGACGCGGGTCGGCAGGATGAAGAACGCGATCGCGAGGATCGTCACCCCGGTGAGGATCACCAGCGGGGTGGGTCGCCGGGCAACCAGGAGCGAGACGATCAGGAACGCAGCAGCCAGCAGGGCGGCGCCGACGACGACCGCCGTGAACGGGCCGATCATCACTGCCTCGGGACAGGACGTGTGGCCCGCCGGCGGGTTGCGGATGATCGTGTCGCAGGCCCACTGGCCGTCGGCGGCGACGCCGGCCCCGTCGATCGACGCGAGCGCCCACGGGTTGTAGGCATTGACGCTGGCGTATGGATAGCCGCCGGCGGTCTTGAAGACCTGTTCAATCAGGCCCGAGTGGAGCACCTCGCCGTTCTGTCCGGGCTCGATCACCGACAGTCCGAACGGGAAGCACAGAACGACGGCCGTCAGGAAGCCGGCCAGACCGGTCGTCATGATCCGGATCGGGCGATCGGTCCGCCGCTCCCACGCCCAGAACCGGTCGAGGGCGCCGGCGAGGCCCGGCCGGGCGGGGAATCCGTCGGGGCCGTCGGCTCCGTCGGCGACCGGCGCCGAGTCGGTCGGCCAGAACGCTCGCCGGATCGTGACGACGGCCAGGACCGGGGCCAGGATGGCGAGCTGCGGCTTGATCAGCGCCGCGACGACCGTGAAGACCGCCGCCCGTTCGGGTCGGTCGCGCCACACCTCCCGGACGCCGAGGAGGAGGAAGACGACACCGAACGAATCCACCTGGCCCCACAGCACGGAGTCGAACCAGCTGACGGGATTGGCCACGACGAGGGCGGCTCCGATCAGGCCGGCGCGCCGACCGCCGCCGAGCTCGCGGACCATCGACCAGACCAGCCAGCCAAGGGCGATGTCCGACAGGATCGGTGGAATCTTGATCAGGTCGCCGATGTTGCCGACCGCCTGACCGACGACCCCGACCGCCCAGAGGACATAGAGATAGCCCGGCGTGTAGTCGAGGAAGCCGGGCCGGTCGTAGAACCCGCCGACCCCGTTCGCGGCGAGATTGCCGGCCCAGGCCCGGAACGAACCGACGTCGACCCCGAACCCCGAGAGAGGGTTGACCTGTACGATGAAGAGACGGAAGACGAGGCCGAGCGCGAGGACGGCGACGATCGCGCCGATGCCATCCCGCGTCCAGGTTGTCCGCGTCGGCGCCTCCGCGTCCCGGCTCGGTCCGCCCGACACGCGGCCGGACGTCACGGGTTGGATCTCCCCGAACGAGCGTTGAGGTGGACCGCAGGGTAGCACAGGGTCGATCGCCGCTGGCCTCGGATCCCCCGCCGTCGACGCTGTTCGTCTCGATCGCGGTCGGAGCCGCCCTGGTGGCGATCGCCCTGGTCGTCTACACGCTCAGTCATCCGTACCGCTTGTATAACCACTTCGAGTGGCAGGCCCTGGCGTTCCTCGAGGGCCAGGCCGCCATCCGCTACCCGGTCGAGGCCACCGCGACGTCGCCCGGCAACGCCTTCTTCCAGGACGTCCTCCCGGTGTCGACGTCCCGCGGGCTCATTCCGTTCCCGCCCCTGCCCGCCGTGCTCCTGATGCCGTTCGTGGCCCTCTGGGGCCTCGCGGCAAATGGCCAGCTCGTCTTCGCGATCCTCGGCGCCGTCGATGTCGGGATCGCGTGGTGGATGCTCGGCCGGCTGCCGATCCGGACCTGGGTCCGGGTGGCCACGACGCTCTTCCTCGGCTTCGGGACGGTCTTCTGGTACGCCGCCCAGATCGGGACGACCTGGTATCAGGCACACGTCCTCGCCGTCGGGCTGGCCCTGGCCGCGATCGGCGTCGCGATCGGCGCCGACCGGGACGCCGCGCGAAGTGAGGACGACCTCGACGACGCCGGTGCTCCGGTCGGTGCCGCGCGGACGAGGTTCCGCCTCGGCCACGTCGTGCCCGACGCGCGCCAGTTCCTGGCCGGCCTCCTGTTCGGTCTGGCCTGCACCTCGCGCCTGACCGTGGCCTTCGCCGCGCCTTTCTTCGTCCTCGTCGGCTCGGGCGGCTCGTGGCAGCGGCGCGGCTGGTCGGCGGCACTCGGGGCGGGGATCCCGATCGGCCTGCTCATCGTCTACAACGTCGTGTCGACCGGCCACGTCTTCAACCCCGGCTACCAGTACCTCTACGAGCTCGAGGCCGGCTTCTATACCCAGCTCAACTATCACATCGACTGGCAGATCGAGGATCTTCGCTACCTGCCCCAGAATTTCGGGATCATGTTCCTCAATGGACCGGTCTGGCTGCCCACCGTGGTCCCGTCCGCGCTGGACCTGGGCGGGCCGCTCTGCACCGATCCTGCGGCCGTTCGCGGGTTGTTCAACCCGGACTGTCCCCTCGTCCTGCCCAAGGACACGGGGATGAGCATCCTCCTGACCAGCCCGGCCTACCTGCTGGCGCTGCCGGCCCTTCGCTGGGGGTTCGGGCTCAGTCGCCTCGTGACCGCTGCCAGCCTTGCCGTCCTGATCGTGGCATTCGTGAACCTGCTGCACTTCAGCCAGGGCTGGGTCCAGTTCGGGTATCGCTTCAGCCTCGACTTCGCACCATGGGCGATCCTCCTCGTCGCGGTCGGGCTGGAGCGGATCGCCGCCCGGACAGGTCCCCGGGACGTGGTCGGTCCGTCGTGGCCCGGGGCTGGCGCGATCCGCGGCGGGGCGACCGCGCCGCTCGGCCGCGCCGGCGCGGGGGCGGCCTACCGGGTGGGTGCCCGGGCCCTCGTCGCGCTGGCGGTCGCCCTCGTCGTCGGGTCGGTCCTCGTCAACTTCTGGGGCGTCGTCTGGGGCGACGTGCTCGGATGGTGACGCGGATCGCGCCGCCGGACGCGGAGGGCCAGGAGCCGGACGCCGTCCGCCAGGGGCCGGACCCTGCCCTGCTTGCGGCGTGGATCGCAGCGATCGCGATCGGCGTGATCGCCCTCGGGCTCTCGATCTGGCGCCTGATGCCGGGTGTCGGCTTCTGGGACACCGCCGAGTTCCAGACCGTCCTGCCGGTGATGGGCACCGCCCACCCGACCGGTTACCCGAGCTACGTCCTGATCGGCTGGCTCGCGTCCGTCGTCCTCCAGCCGCTGGGCGAGGCGGCCCTCCGGGTGAACGTCCTCTCGGCGATCCTCGTCGGGGTCGGCGCTGCCGTGACCGTCGACCTCGCCCGACGGCTGAGCGGCTCGCTGGTGTTCGGGATCGCGGCCGGTCTCGGGATCGCCCTCACGCCGATCGTCTGGGCGATCGGCACCCATGCCGATCCGCACTCGCTCCATTTCGCTCTCGTCGCGATCATCCTCTGGCTGCTCGTCCGCTGGGAGCACGCTCGCCGGGGCAACCCGCTCGAGCCTGCGGCGGCGCCCGCTGCGTCGGATGCGTCGGATGCGTCGGACGCGTCGGACGGTCGGGGCGGGGCCGGCAGTTCCGCTCCAACACGGAACGCCGATCGATGGCTGCTGGCTGCCGCCGTGGTCGTGGGCGTGTCGATCGGCAATCATTCGCTGACCCTGCTGCTCGGGCCGCCGATCGTCCTCTTCGTCCTGGCGGTCGAGCCGGGAATCCTGCAACGGCGACGCTTCATCCTCGCCAACATCGCGGCGTTTGCCATCCCGACCGTCCTCATCCGGTTCGAGATGGTCCTCCGCGCCGGCTGGTTCCGGGCGCCGTTCGTCTACGCCGATCCGAGCACCTTCACCGGGTTCTGGTACGTCACTCTCGGGGCCCAGTTCCACGGTTGGCTGACCGACCCGTTCAGCAATGCGCCAAAACGGATCACCGACCTCGTCGCCATCGCCGTGGGACAGTTCGGGCCGCTGGCCGCGATCCTCCTCGTGGCCCTCGCCGTGACCGCCATCCGCCAGCCTCGCTACGCGCTGCTGAGCGGCATGACCATGGTCCTGACCTGCTTCTTCAACTCCGTCTACCCGGACGGCGCCATCGATCGCTATTACATCGGCCCGGCCCTCATCGCCTGGACCTGGCTGGCCATCCTCGGGGCGACGATCGTCGACGTGTTCGCTCCGCACGACTCGATCTGGAGCTCCCGGTCCGGCGGCCGGTCGACCGCCTGGGCGGCGCTCCGCCCGGTCGGCCTCGTCGCCGTCGCCGGCGTGCTCCTGGCACCGAGCCTCCTCGACCTGCCGGGCCGCGCCGGGTCCGGGGCGATCGACCAGTCCGGCAATCGCGCGGCCCAGGCCTGGACGGACGACGTCCTGGCTGCGCTGGAGCCGAACGCGGTTGTCGTGTCGTGGTGGAGCTACTCGACAACGCTCTGGTATGCCACGATCGTCGAGGCACGCCGCACCGACCTCTGCATCATCGATGATCGCAACCGCCTCGACTACAACCTCGGAGACCTCGACCAAGTGATCGACCGCTACATCGCCACCCGCCCCGTGTACCTGGTCCGGAACGGGTCGAGCGAGCTCGGCGCCCTCGCGGGCCGCTATACCATCGCCTCCCTTGCGACACCGCACGGCGACAACGTCCTGCAGGTCAGCGCGACCGCGGACCACGGCGCGCCGGTCGCGCCGCCGGTCGGCTCGAGCGAGCCGTGCCGATGAGCGAGCGCCTCGCCACCCTGTCGTACTTCTTCCCGGCCCACAACGAGGAGGCGAACCTTGAGGGCCTGGTGGCCGAGGCACTGGCGACCCTCCCGAGCCTCGCCGACGCGTTCGAGATCGTCATCGTCAACGACGGCTCGCGCGACGCGACCGGACGCATCGCCGACGGCCTGACGGCCGCTCATCCGGGGATCGTCCGGGCCGTCCACCACCCGGTGAACCTCGGCTACGGCGCCGCCCTCCGGTCCGGCTTCCGGGCGGCCCGTCACGACCGCGTCGCGTTCACCGACGGCGACCGCCAGTTCCGGGTCGAGGACGTCGGCCGGCTGATCGATCGGATGGCGGCCGGCGATCGACCGGACGTCGTCGTCGGCTTCCGGATCAAGCGGGCCGATCCGCTCGTCCGGAGGCTCTACGCCCGGGCCTACCGGCTGGCGAACCGGATCTTCTTCGGGCTCGCGGTCCGCGACGTCGACTGCGCCTGCAAGCTCTTCCGCCGTGATGCGCTCGAGGGTCTCGCGGTCGCGTCGGACGGGGCCTTCTTCTCGGCGGAGCTCCTGATCAAGCTCCGGGCGGCGGGACGCTCCATCGCCGAGGTCGGCGTTCCCCACCACCCCCGGACGGCCGGCTCGGCGACGGGGGCGAAGCCGAGCGTCGTGTTCCGGGCGGTCCGCGACTTCTGGCGCCTGCGCCTGCGGATGTGGGCCAACGGCCGACAGGCGCTGGGCCGCGGTGAGTCGATCCTGGCCGCCAATCCGGCGGATAGCGCGGCGGACAGCGCGACGGGTGGGCGCCCGGCCTAGCTGTCGGAGCTGCGGGTCCGGCCCTCGCCGGTGTTCGGATCGACGTCGAGCGAGTTGACGAAGTCGCGGAAGACGTCGAGCCGCGGGTCGACGATCTTCTCGCCTGTCGACTCGAGGGGCGAGCCCTCGGGCACCACGTCGCCGCCCTCTTCGTCGCCGGTCCGGGACGCGTCGCCGCCGAGGGCCGCCTGCTCGAGGACCGCCTGGCTGGCGAAGATCCGGCCGCCGGTCCGGACCGCCAGGGCGAGCGCATCGGAGGGGCGGGAATCGATTTCGAAGATCGTGCCGTCCCGCTCGAGATGGAGCCGGGCGTGGTAGGTCTCCTCGGAGAGCGTCGAGATCACGACCCGCTCGACCCGGACGCCGAGGTTCTCGAGGGCGCTGGCGAAGAGGTCGTGGGTCAGGGGCCGGTCAGCCGTCAGGCCCTGGAGCTTCATCGCGATCGCGCTCGCCTCCCAGGGTCCGATCCAGATCGGCAGGTACCGATCGTGCTCGGACTCCTTGAGGATGACGACGTGGCGACTCGAGAGCATGTGGACGCGGACGCTCTCGACCACCATCTCGACGAGTCCGTTGCTGGCGCTCGGCTCCTCGCTGGCCATGGCCGGATTATCCCACGCCGACCCTGTCGGTCGAGCGGACCGAACGCGTCCCACCGCCGGAGCCGACGGCGCGGACGAGCAGGCCGACGATAACCCCGCCGGCGAACCCGCCGATGTGGGCGAAGAGGGCGACCCCGCCGCTGGCGCCCGACGGTCCCGACGCGATGAGGGTGCCGAGCACCTGGACGGCGAACCAGAGCCCGAGCAGGACGATCGCGGGAAGGCGAATGAGCTGGAAGAACAGCCCGAAGTAGACGAGCGACAGCACCCGTGCCCGGGGGTAGAGGACCAGATACGCACCGAGGACCGCGGCGATCGCCCCGCTCGCCCCGATCACCGGCACCGTCGATCCCGGGGCGACGACGACCTGGGCGGCCGCCGCGACGATCCCGCCCGCGAGGTAGAAGGCGAGGAAGCCGACGTGCCCGAGGCGGTCCTCGATGTTGTTGCCGAAGATCCACAGGAACAGCATGTTGAAGCCGATGTGGAACGGATCGCCGTGGAGGAACATGCTGCTGAGGACGGCGAACGGGCCAAGGTTCAGCGGATCGCTCCCGCCGCCACCGAGCTGAGCGGTGAGTGCCGCAGGCACCAGTCCAAAGGTCCGGAACGCGCGGGCCAGGCCGCTCTCCCCCTCGCTCGACTGGACCGCCAGCTCCCAGGCGAACGCCGCGACGCAGACCGCGATCAGGCCGATCGTCACCACCGGCCGGCGATGGGTCGGATTGGCGTCGCGGAGCGGGATCACGGCGCCCGCGACGCCCTGGCCGATGGCTTCGGCGGCGCCGACGGGCCGCCCGACGGGCGCGGCGACCCCGATGCCCCGGGACCGGGGATCGGCTCGTCCTTGACGCCCTCGAGCACGGCCGACATCACGCCGTCCTTCGTCGCCCAGAAGAGGGTGCTCGGTGCGTCGGGGGTCGCGCCGAGCACGACGTACATGCCGCGGACGTCCTGCCAGGCCGGGCTGCCGCCGGCCAGGCGGTATTGCGAGACGAACGTTCCCTTCGCCTTGTCGTAGGCGACGACCCGGCCGCTGACGCGATCCCAGGCGTAGATGAGCCCGGTCTGCTTTTCGCTCGCCGAGGCGATCTGCGCGTACACCGGGGCCGGCCGGAGGAGCGTGTCGCCGCCCGGCGCGAAGGCCGCGGTCCCGGGCGCCTGGACCTGCCAGCCCTCGCTCTGGCCCCTGACGAACCGGGTGATCGACCCGTTGTCGACGGCGAAGATGTCGCCGTCGATCAGGAGCTCGGTGATCTTCGACACGTCGCGGTCGACGGTCAGGCGCGGCTGGGCGTTGGAGGGGTAGCCGTTGCCGTCGCTGCCGGGCGGGTAGGCGAAGATGTTCCGGCGCGACGGATCGACGATGTAGAAGTTGTAGAGCAAGGCCCTCTTGTCACGCAGGAACGTCCCGACCGCGGTCACGTCGTCGCCCCAGCCCGCGGCGCCCACGACCTTGACCTTGGTCGTCGTCCCGTGGCCGGACTGGTCGGCCGGGCGCCAGCGCCACACGACGTTCTTCGTGTCGATGATGATGAGGTCGCGGGCGGCGGTCGTGATCAGCCGCGGGTTGCCCTCGACACCGGCCGAGACGACCTTCTTCCAGCGGAAGACGACGGTCGCCTTCTTCGTCCGGAGGTCGACCCGGTAGACGGAGTTGGTCGCCTTGTCGAGGATGTACGGCACGCCCTGCGGGCCGAGGATCATCGCCTGGATGTCGAGCGGCGGCTTCGCGTTCGCGGTCGAAAGGATCGTCGCGGCCGCGACCGGCACGACGTGGAACAGCCGGTCGAGCCCGCCGAGCGTCTTCGCCCGGAGGGGATCGAGCGTCGCTGCCGGGAGGTTGGCCTTCGTGGCGATCGCGAGCTCGTCCCACGCGGCCGACAGGAGCTGGTAGGCCTTCTGGGGATCACCGTCGACGAGGTCGACCCCGCCGGGACCGAAGACCTGGTCGAGATTGGCGTTGATCTTCCGGATCGCGTCCGCGCCCGCCGCCGCCGAGCTCAGGGCCTGCGGGGTGCCACCGACCCCGCCGACCGCGTACAGGGCGGTTCCCAGCGCGACCATGACGAGGACGAAGGCGAGGATCGCCATCGCCGCTCGACGCTGCGTCTCGCGCTTCACCGCCGCCGGCGTCACCCGTCGATAGGAGGTCCGCCGGTGGGGCAGGATGTCCTGGGCGCGCCGGACGAGGCGCGAGAAGAGCCCGCCCGCTGCGCTCCGGGCCCGGGTCGCGGAAGCCTGGACGGCCGCGACGCCGCCGGTCACGTTGTCGGCCAGCGGGATCGGCGAGCGATCCGGCGCCCCGGCAAGCGGCTCCGCCGGGCGGACCGGGACGAGCGTCCGCGAGCGGTGGGTCGATGCCACCTCGGTCGCCTCGAACGCGATCATCGCGTCGCTGCCCGTGCCGTCGGCGGCGAAGAAGCGGTGGTGGAGGTGCTCCATCGCGGGCTGGGGGTGGAGCGTGACCATCGCGTCCTTGAGCTCGTCGGGGCCCAGCCGGCTCATGACGTTCGGGGAAACAAGGACGAGCGAGTCGCCGACCGAGATCTCGCCACGCCAGACGTCCGGCTCGACGTCGCTGTTCGGCAGCCCACGCTCGCGATGGGGGTCGGGCAGCGTCGACAGGCGGGCCTGGCGGATCAGGTAGGCCTCGGCCGGGCCGATCGTGGCGACGTACAGCTCGTTGCCGCGCACGACGGCGATCCCGATCCCGATCGGGCCGTTCGCCGCGGTCCCGTGCAACCCGAGTCGCTCGCGCTGGTGGTTGAGTCGCTTGTTGGCCGACGCGATCGCCTTTTCGATGCAGACCCGGATCCCGGCCGACTCGTCGTAGTAGTACTCGCCGCGGATCGTCTCCGCCGCCAGCTGCGTCGCCTCCTGGGCGCGCGCCGACGCGATCGTCGAGGTCACGATCAGGTAGAGGTGACCCTTCGAGCGGGCAATGGCGCCGATCGACGGTTCGACGACGACGACCGTGTCGGGCGAATTCGGTGAGCGGTCCGGCTCGGCGATCACGCCAAGCTTCATCTGCAGTCGGACGGCCAAGTCAGGGTCTCTCGTGGCTGTGAGCGCCGGGGTTGGACGATGGACGGCGCGGAACGCCGAGACGGGGCCCGGTTTCGTTCGGGACGCGCGCCCCGAGATTGGCTGGCAGGTCCGGGCAGTATACGCGGCGGTCCCGACGGAGGGCGCGGTTCGTGGTCAAGCCCGATCGGTCCGGATCGGACCGGGCCCGCGGCCGGGACCCGGGCCGTCGCCCCGACCGGGGTGACGGGCGACGATCACCCGCAGCTCGCGCGCACCGAACCCGGCCGGCGTCGCGGCGAAGGCCGCGAGCAGCTCCGGGCCGCGCAGGCGGAGCTCCTGGGCGACGATCGGGGCGTCGGCTTCGACGACGATCGCGAAACCCTCGATCCGGATGACGCGACAGGCGCCGGCGGCGGCCGGCACGCGTTCGGCGACGAGCTGCTCAAACGTGGCCATCGCCCGGGACAGGCGGAGCTCGTCCTCGAGCCCAAGCCCCCGGGCAGCATCCGGCAACAGGTCGCCGATCCGGACCATCGGGCGACGACGGCCGCTCACCGGTCCTCCGGGACGGATCCGACCGGAGCGGCAGCCACGGCGGGCGGACGCCGTCCCGGGCCGTTCCCGGACGCCTCGGGCGACCGGAGGGCGGCACCGCCACCGCCGTCAGGGACGACCTCCCACGCCGTTGCCGCCCGGACCAGGGCCGGATCGAGATCGTCGAGCGTGGTCGTCGTGACGAAGGCCTGGGGCAGGGCCGCGATCCGCCGCACGAGATGGGAGCGCCGATCCGGGTCGAGCTCGGAGAACACGTCGTCGAGGAGGAGCAGCGGCGGGCGGCCGTCCTGCTCGGTCAGCAGGTCCAGCTCGGCGAGCTTGAAGGCGAGGATCGCGGTCCGTTGCTGGCCGCGCGAGGCGAACCCGGACATGGCGCGGCCGTCGAGGCTGAAGACGAGATCGTCGCGATGCGGACCGACGAGCGTGGAGCCGTTCCAGAGTTCCTTGTCCGCGGTCTCGGCGAGACGTCTGGCCAGGGCATCCCGCGGCGACTCGCGGGGGAGTGCCGGCGCATTCGTCGCGTACGAGATCGCCAGCCGTGCCGCGCCGGCCTCGTCCGGAGCGATCTCCGCGTGGGCCCGCGCCAGCGGGCCCGCGAGGTCGTCGATCAGGCGCAGTCGCTCGGCCACGATCGCCCCGCCGGCGTCGAGGAACGACCCGTCCCAGAACCGGAGCTCGGCGCGACTCGCCTGCTCCTCGCGAATCGCCCGGAGCAGGCTGTTCCGCTGCTGGAGCGTCCGGGCATAGGACACGAGGTCGCGGCCGTACGCCGCGGATCGCTGTGTTGCGAGCTGGTCGAGGGCGCCACGCCGGAGGCCGGGTGAGCCGACGACGAGGAGCATCTCCTCCGGGGCGAAGACGACGGTCCGGAGCAGGCCGACGAGACCGGCCGCCCGGCGCGCCACGCCGTTGACCCGGATCCGCTTCCGGGCGCCCGCTGCGCCGGCCGGCCGGACCAGCGCGACCTCGATCGTCTCGGGCCCGGCCACGCCCTCGATCCGGGCGAGCTCGCTGCCCCACCGAACCAGCTCGGCGTCGGACGAGGTCCGATGCGAGCGACCCCAGGCCAGAAGGACGATGGCCTCGAGGAGCGTGGTCTTGCCGGCCGCGTTTGGCCCGACGATCAGCTGGGGACCCGGTCCGAAGGCGGCCTCGAGCGCGGAATACGAACGAAGACCCTGGATGCTGATGGACTCAAGCACGCGGAGTCCTCACTCGCGCTCCGAGGTCCGAGGCCGAGCTCCGCGAAGCCATCCGCCCGCGGAGCGAGCGCCGTCCCCGACCGGCCTCCGTCAGGAGGTCGTCCGGAGCGGCATGACGACGTGGACGTAGCGGTCGTCGCCGATCGGCTTGAACACGCCCGGCGAGAGCGGTCCGTTGAGCTCCAGGGCGAACTGCTCGGCGTCGACGTTCGTCAGGACATCGGCCAGGAACCGGGCGTTGAAGGCGATGGTCGTCCCATCACCCTCGATCGCCGCCTCGACCCGACCGACGTGATCGCCGATCTCCGCGTTCGCGCTGACCGTGATCGCGTTGTCGCCGTCGAGCCCGACGCCGAGCTTGACGATGTTTGCCGACTCGTGGGCGATCAGGGCGGCCGGGCGGACGGCCCGCAGGAGCTCCTCCCGATCGAGGACCGCCCGGGTCGCATGGCTGGCCGGCAGGACCGACTGGTAGTTCGGGTACTGGCCATCGATCAGGCGGGTCACCAGATCGATGCCATCGATGTGGAACAGGAGCTGGTTGCGGGAGTGGGCGAGGACGATCGAGACCGGTTCATCCGTGTCCGCCAGCACGCGGGCCAGCTCATGGAGGGCGCGGGCCGGGATGACGACGCTCGTCTCCTCGACCGGATCGAGGATCGTGATCGTCTTGACCGCGATCCGGTAGTTGTCGGCCGCCGCGAGGGTCAGTTGATCGCCCTCGAACTTCGCGAGGACGCCGGTCAGGATCGGCCGGGCCTCATCGCTCGCCGCCGCGAACGCCGTCTCGTCGAGGGCCTGGCGGAGGACCTTCTGGGCGACCCGGGTGATCGGCCGCTCACCAGCGGTCTGGACCGTCGGGAAGTCCTCGGCCGGGATCCCCTTGATGTTCGATTCGAAGCGGCCCGCCCGGATGTGGAGTGTCTCGCCGTCGCCGAGCTCGAGGCTGATCGGCTCGCTCCCCGGCAACGAGTTCACGAGATCGGTCAGGAGCCGAGCGGGCACGGACGTCGCCCCGTCGATCTCGATCTTGCCCGGGACCCAGTAGGTGATCCCGATCTCGAGGTTGGTCGCGGTCAGCTTCAGGCCACCGTCCTCGGTCTTGAGCAGGACATTCGTCAGGACCGGCAGCGAGCGGTTCGAGACGGCCCGGCTCACCACCGACAGACCGCGAGCGAGGTTTTCCTGCATGACCGAAAGCTTCACGTCGAGTTCACTCCAAGTGACGGAACTGCGGTCCGAACGGGCCGGGATGGGGCCGCGCCGACCGGTCGATGTGTCGTGGGTATCTTCACCCTATCTTCTCATCCCGTCATCACCGTCATCATGGTGTGGATTTGGTGGACGGTTCCTCGGCGCCGTGCGGCCGAGGCCGGTGGACGAGTCCGGGTCCGTGGTGGACGGTGGTCGGGCGATCGGGGCATGGCGGGTGGACGGACCGGTGGACAGCCGGGGCAGGTCGCCCGACCCTCCTGCGCGTTGCCCGGTTTCGTCCACGCCGGAGGTGGACTGGTCGACGATCCCGTGCCGGGGATGTCCACAACCGACCCCGGTTGTCCACCGATTCGGGCACCTTGTCCACACCCGACGCCACGCAAACCGGTTCAGGTCGGCTGGCGCCAGACCGCATTCGTCGGTCCAGGGCGACAGCCCTAGTCGGCGTAGATGAGCTCGCGGACGGCTGCGATCTCTCGCCGCAACTCATCGTTGACGGCCGACTCGCGGGTGATCTTGTCGCAGGCGTGGAGGACCGTCGAATGGTCCCGGCCGCCGAGCTCGGCCCCGATCCGGAGGAGGGACACGTCGGTCTCCTCGCGCATCAGGAACATCGCGATCTGGCGCGGCATGACGATCGCCTTGTCCCGCTTCTGGCCCTTGAGCTGGTCCATCTGGACCCCGTAGTAGTCGGAGACCGCCTTGGCGATCCGCTCCGGCGTGACCTGTCGCTTCTTCGGGTTGTAGAGGACGTTCGAGAGGACGGCCTGGGCCAATTCGATCGAGATCGGCATCGCCCCCATCGAGGCGTATGCGACGATCCGGTTGAGGGCGCCTTCGAGCTCGCGGATATTGCTGACGACCTTGCGAGCGACGAACTCGATCACGTCGGACGTGATCGCAACCGCGCCCTCCTCGGCCTTGGCCCGGAGGATCGCGATCCGGGTCTCGAGGTCTGGTGCCGTCAGGTCGGCGATGAGGCCCCACTCGAACCGCGAGCGGAGTCGCTCCTCGAGGGTCAGGATCGCCTTCGGCGGCCGGTCCGAGCTCAGGACGATCTGCTTGCCGTCCTCATGGATCGCGTTGAACGTGTGGAAGAACTCCTCCTGGGTTCGTTCCTTGTCGGCGATGAACTGGATGTCGTCGATCAGGAGCAGGTCGATCCGTCGGTAGCGAGCCCGGAACTCGTCGATCTTGCCCTGCTGGATCGAGGTGATGAACTCGTTGGTGAACTTCTCGCTCGTCGCGTAGACGATCCGCTTGCGCGGGAACCTGGCCGCGACCTGGCTCCCGATTGCGTGCATCAGGTGAGTCTTGCCGAGGCCGACCCCGCCGTACAGGAACAACGGGTTGTAGGCGTGACCGGGTCGCTCGGCGACCGACAGGCTCGCCGCATGGGCGAGGCGATTGGCCGAGCCGACGATAAAGTTGGCGAACGTATAGCGCGGGTTGAGGTTGGCGCTGCCGCCCTCGCCGCCGACGCGACCGGGCTCGAGCCGGACCTGGGGCGATTGCGTGACCGGACCCGCCGGCACGTCCTCGGCCGGCGGCGCCTCGACGGTCGTGATCGTGAACTCGACCTGGACGCTGTAACCCACGATCCGGGCGAGCGTCTGGCTGATCAGTGACCGATAGCGGTTCTCCAGCCAGTCCTTGGCGAAGCCGTTCGGGACGGCGATCCGGAAGCGCTGCTCATCGACGTCGATCAGCTGCGTATCGCGCAGCCAGGTCTCGAAGTTCGCGGGCGACAACGACACTTGAAGCTCGCCGAGCGCGGCGCGCCAGACCTGCTTGGCATCCATTCGATCGATGATGTCCCGATCCGTAGTGGTTGAAGGGAAGATTCGGCCGTACGGGAGGCCGACGCGAGGTCGCCGCGGACGAAGCTGACCGGCTCCGGAAGGGTCGTCGGCACGGGCGGACGACGCTCCAGGATCCATCCCGCACGGGGAGAATGGGGCTGACCCGCGAGCGTCCCGGCGCCGAAGGCCCGGTGAGAATAGCACCGCCCGGACGGGGGTCGCAAGGCAATTCCCGCATACCCCCGGGGAGTATCCCATCGGAGGCGGGCGTCAAGCCCGATCGAGCGGCCGTGGCCGCGTTCGTCGGCCGTTTGACACTCGCGAAGAGCCCGTCATATCATCCGCCGGACGACGAACGCGCCGCGCGCTCACGTGGGCGCTGGCGCGTTTGTGTGCCTTTCAGGGGTCGGATGTCGACCCGGGGCCCAGCGGAGAGGATCGCGCACAGTCCCGATGAAGCAGACCTATCAGCCCAAGAAGCGGCATCGCGCGAAGGAGCACGGCTTCCGCGCACGGATGAGGACGCCCGGCGGGCGTCGCATCGTCGCCGCCCGACGGGCCCGTGGTCGAAAGCGACTGACGGCCTGACGAGCGAGCGCGGCCCGCATCCGCCGCGGCTCGTGATGCTCTCCCGTCCGCAGGAGTTCGCGGCGCTGCAGGCCGGGACCGTCCGGTCCCACCCCCTCCTCACCGCCCGATTTCTGCGAACGGACCTCGAGACGACCCGGTTCGGCCTGGCAACAGGCCGGAAGCTGGGCGGTGCCGTGGTCCGCAACCGCGTCCGGCGCCGGCTCCGCGAGGGTCTCAGGGCGATGGCGCCCTCGTTCCAGCCCGGCTGGGACGTCCTGATCATCGCCCGCCCGGCGATCGTCGAGACCGACTACCGGAACCTGGTGGAGACGTTGCGGCGGATCCTCCGGCGAGGAGGCGTGGTGGGAGGTCAGGCGGACTCGTGAAGCGGATCGGGATCGGCCTCATCCGGCTCTACCGGATCCTCTTCGCCTGGCTGCCCTCGAGCTGCCGCTACGAGCCGACATGCTCGCGCTATACGGAACAGGCAATCGACAAGTACGGCCTCCTCCGGGGCAGCTGGATGGGGATGCGCCGGATCGCGCGCTGTCATCCGGGGCACCCCGGCGGCTACGATCCGGTTCGCTAGGCAACCAGACGAGGACCACGTGACACTCCCGCGCCTCCGTTCGAGCCTCGTCCGGCTCCTCCCGCTCCTCGCGATCGTGGCCGTCGCCCTGCTCGTCGCGGCCTGCGCCGGCGGGCCGGCGGGCTCTCCGGGCGCCAGCGGGAGTCCCGCGGTCACGCCGACGCCGCAGGCGGCGATCCCGCTCGTCCCGCAGAACCCGGACAACCCGTTCACCCTGCTCGCGTGGCTCTTCACGCCGCTCTACCAGACGTTCTTCATCCTCCTGGTGGTGCTCGACAAGCTGACCGGCAACATCGCGATCGCGATCATCCTGATGACGATCATCATCCGGATCATCCTGATCCCGGTCTTCCGCCGCCAGACGGTGTCGACCAAGCGGACGCAG
This sequence comes from Candidatus Limnocylindrales bacterium, assembly GCA_036262455.1. GTDB lineage: Bacteria > Chloroflexota > Limnocylindria > Limnocylindrales > CSP1-4 > CF-46. Next base: position 17,003 of record DATAIW010000395.1, read on the forward strand.
ATGCTCCAGCCCGAGGTCAAGGAGATCCAGCGGCGCTTCAAGGGCGACCGCGTCAAGCAGCAGGAGGCCCAGCGTCAGCTCTACGCCGAGCGCGGCATCAATCCCGCCTCGGGCTGCCTGCCCGCGATCCTCCAGATCTTCCTGCTGATCCCGATGTACCAGGTCTTCAGCCAGGGCCTCCAGAACTTCAACCCGCAGGCGATGCTGGACGTCTTCGGCTTCCGGATCATCGACCTCCACTGTGCGGCCGCGCCGATTGTCACCGCCCTCGGGCACGTGACCAACCCCTGCCTGGACCCGACGGCCTTCAGCGTCAACTGGGGCGTCCCCGAGGTGATCATCGGGACGACCGGCTCGATGCTCTCGGGCCTGAGCCTCCTCGCGGTGATCTCGTCGTTGTTCCAGCTCGTCCAATCGCGGATGACGCTGCCGCCGCACGACCCGGCGATGGCCGACGATCCGCAGTACAAGATCCAGCGCCAGATGGCCTACATCTTCCCGTTCATCTCGCTGATCTACGGCAGCTTCCTGCCGGCCGGCCTGTTCCTCTACTGGATCACCTCCACCATCTTCTCGATCTTCCAGCAGTACCTGATCATCGGCTGGGGCGGGATGTTCCCGCTGTTCGGCTGGCATCCGGGGTTCGCCCAGGGGCACGCGCCCCGGTTCCCGGTCGTGATGCCGCCCCCGGTCGACCCCAAGACCCGACCGCCGACCTCGCCGCTGGGCGGGGCATCCGGCCGAGCAGCCCAGGCTGACAAGACCATTCGCCACAAGGAACGCGGCCGTCAGGGCCGCCGAGGGAGACGCCGCTGATGAGTGCCTACCGAGAATTCACGGGCAAGAGCGTGGAAGAGGCGCTCAAGGTCGCCCGCGAGGAGTTCGGTGTCGAGCTGAACGACCTCGACTTCGAGATCCTGACCGCCGGCAGCCGCGGCGTCCTCGGGATGGGTGCGGAGCCCGCCCGGATCGTTGCCGCGCCCCGTTCCGCTCTTGGCGGCGCGGCGCCCAAGCGTGAGGCGGCCGCCACCACCCCGCTCCCGCCGGCAGCGCCGCGCGAGGATCGCGCCTTCGGCGACGGGGATCGGGATCGCGGCCCCCGGCGCGACGATCGTGGCGGGGATCGCGGCGGCTTCCGCGGCGGCGACCGTGACCGTGGCCCCCGACGAGACGAGCGGCCGGCCGGCGGCGGCGGCGATCGCGACCGCGGCCCGCGGCGCGACGACCGCGCCTTCGGTGATCGCGGCCCGCGCAATGATCCAGCGCCGCGCGATGGGACACCCGTCGCCGAGGCCGACGCCCCGATCGAGGCCAGCGCCCCCACCGAGGAGCGCCCAGCGCGTCCGGATCGGGCGGCGGGCGGCGGCGATCGCGATCGTGGCCCCCGTCGAGAAGACCGCGCGCCGCGCGGCGACCGGCCCGACCGGGCGCCACGAGAAGGTGGTCCCGGGACCTCGGCCCTGAACGCGACCGAGGCCGCCGAGGTCAAGGCCGCACGCGGTTCGCTTGCCGCCGAGAGGGCCGATCTCGAGGCCGCCGAGGCATCCCCTGAGGCGCTCGCTGCCGGCAAGGAGATCCTCGAGGAGCTGATGCGCCATATCGGCTTCGCGGTCAAGGTCGAGGTCGAGACCGGCGATACGAGCCGCCTCAACGTCGTCGCCGATCCCGACGGCCGTGAAGCCCTCGGCTCGCTGATCGGCCGGAAGGGCGAGCGTCTGTCCGCCCTGCAGCACCTCGTCAACCTGATGCTGTCGCGGCGGATGGGCGAGTGGACCCGCGTCCTGGTCGACGTCGAGGACTACCGCGGCCGGCGTGAGCGGCAGCTGCGCGACCTCGCCACCCGGGCCGCCGCCCGGGTCGAGGAGACCGGCAAGATGATCCAGCTCGAGCCGATGCCGGCCCTCGAGCGGCGCTGGATCCACCTCGCCCTGCGCGATCACCCTCAGGTCGCCACCCAGTCGATCGGCGAGGAGCCGAACCGTCGGATCGTCGTCCTGTTGCGAGGCGGTTGAACCGCGCCGGCCTCGTGGTGCGTCACGCCCAGCGGCTGCCGGGCGTCATGATGCCGCTCACCATCGGATTCCCCCCCGACCCCGCCGCTAGGATGACCCGCGACCCATGAATGCCGCAGCCGATCCAACCGCCGGCCGACCATGCATGAGCCTCTGATGACCGACCTGCCCAACTCCGCAGCCGACCGGGCTGCCAAAGCCTCCACACCCGACATCGAGACGCCCGCCGGCGACCCCGAGCTCGCGGCGCTCGTCCGGCGCGAACCGCGGGACGACGGCGACGACCCCTCGCCGGCCGCCCTGGTGAACCTCGGGCGGCGGCCCGTGTCCTCGGCGGTCCCCGCCGCCCCGGCCGCCGGTGCCCCGGAGCGGCCCATCGCTGGGGCGCCTGCCGCCGACGAGAC
>DATAIW010000396.1:0-2119 GCA_036262455.1 Candidatus Limnocylindrales bacterium
GCGCCAGACCGCCCTCGCCGTACTGGCCGGGCTCGGATTCGTCCCGGATCCGGCCAACTGACGTTCGCGGCTGCCTCTTCGTCCTCGTCCTCGGCGCGGCAATCCTCGGCGGCGCCGCCTGGTTCGGCTCGCCGATCCTCGCCTCGACCGTCATCGCGACGGCGCTCCAGAACGCCGGCTATCACGCGGCGACCTCGACTGTGACAGCCACGTCGGACCCGCCGCCCAAGCTCCTCCTCGGCCGTGCCGACCAGGTCGAGATCCGCGGTACCGACGTCGACTTCCGGACGTTCCATGCGGCCAGCCTCGACCTCGTCCTGACCGACGTCGACGTCGTCGGCCGGACGGCGGCCCGGATCAGCGGCCGGATCGTGGGCGCCGAGCTGGCCACGACGGACGGGACCGCAACGACCGCGGATGTCGACATCGACGGCGCCGCCGGCGCGGCGGACGCCTCGATCGTCGTCGATGCCGCGACCGTCGATCGGGTCGTCAAGGCGACCATGAAGCAGAAGTTCGGCATCACGGTCTCCGCGACCGAGCTGATCGCGCCCGACACGCTCCGGATCACCGCGGTCGGAGCGACCGTCACCGGCCGCCTCGTCGTCGATGCGAGCGGCGCCATCACGCTCTCCACGCCGCTCGGTTCGTCGCCGATCCTGAGCCTGGATCCGTCGTTCCCCCTGCGGCTGCGGGCCGTCGCGGCCGTCGAGGGCGACCTCCGGATCGACGCCACGCTCGACGCGGAAGCACTGCTCGGCGGCTGAGGATCGGCGCAATCCGGGGTGATCCCGCCTCGGATCAGTCCAGGGCGAACGAGCGTGGTCGGACACCGGTTTGCGCTCGTCGGGGTCGGATCGTGCGGCTCGACCATGGTCATTCGGCCCAGAGTGATCTCCCCCGGGATCGAGACGCCTGGTCGGACGGGCTGAATCGCGCAGACCCGCTGCTATCCTTGCCCGCGATGGGCCCGCCACGCACGACACCCGACCCCACGCACGCGTCACGACGGCCGCCCGTCGATCATCCGACGGCGGGTCATCCCGCCACGACGGCCAAGCCACCCACCGCTGCTCCCGCCCCGACCGACGGCCCGGTGCCACCGCAGGCGTCGACCGGCGCTCCAGCGGCCGCGCCGTCGAAGCGCCGCGCCAAGCCGACCGGGCCACGCCGGACCCCGAGCCGGCCGGCATCTTCGTCCGTTGCCACTTCGGCGGTCGAACCGGATCTCGGCGCGCTCAAGGCGCAGCTCCTCGCGACCGTCCGGGAGCACTACCCGCAGTCCGACCTCGATCCGATCGAGCGCGCGTTCGATCTCGCCGTCGACGCTCATGAAGGTCAGCGGCGGGCGACCGGCGAGCCGTACGTGACCCACCCGATCGCCTCGGCCCAGATCACCGCCGAGCTCGGGATCGACCCGATCGCAGTGACCGCGGCCCTCCTCCACGACGTCCCGGAGGACACCGAGTACGGCCTGACCGACATCGAGGATCGGTTCGGACCCGAGGTCGTGCGGCTCGTCGACGGGGTCACCAAGCTCTCCCGGTTCAGCACCCACAGCCACGAGCAGCAGCAGGCCGAGAACATCCGGAAGATGCTCCTGGCGATGGCCGAGGACATCCGGGTCGTCCTCATCAAGCTGGCCGACCGCCTCCACAACATGCGGACCCTGTACGGGCTGCCGTCGGAGAAACAGCTCCGGATCGCCCGCCAGACCCAGGAGATCTACGCCCCGCTGGCCGAGCGGCTCGGGATCTGGCAGATCAAGTGGGAGCTCGAGGACCTCGCCTTCAAGGTCCTCGAGCCCGACCGCTTCCGCGAGCTGGCGCGCCTGCTCGACACCCGGCGGAGGGGTCGCGAGGACTACATCAGCCGGGCGATCGCCGAGCTGACCCCCAAGCTCACAGAAGCCGGCATCGAGGCCGACCTCCAGGGTCGCCCGAAGCACATCTACAGCATCGACAAGAAGATGCAGCGCAAATCGGCCGAGTTCGCCGAGATCTACGACGTCTACGCGATCCGGATCCTCGTCGACGACGTCCGCGACTGCTACGCCGCGCTCGGCACCGTCCACGCCCTGTGGCGCCCGATCCCCGGCCAGTTCGACGACTACATCGCG
>DATAIW010000397.1:0-2912 GCA_036262455.1 Candidatus Limnocylindrales bacterium
CCCTCGAGGCCGCTGTCCGGACGATGTTCGCCTACCGCCCAGCGGAGGTCCTCGCCGGCGTGAGCGCGCCGATCGTGGCCGTCCGCCGGATCACGCGGGGTGACGAGTCCACGATCGTGTCGGTTGATGCCGCCCGAACCCTGCACCCGCCCGGCGGTCTGACCGTCCTCCACCTCATGGCGCCGGGTCACAACCTGCCGCGCTACCGGCCCGACGAGGTGACGGCCGCCATCCTCGGCCGCTAGGCTTCGTGGCGCGCCGGCGCAGCCCGGTCTGGACGATGGATCTGTCGCGGAGGACGCCGGCGTGCGTGTCGTCTACAGCCCGGCCCATCTCGCCCACGACGTCGTGACCGAGACGGTGATGGGCGCCGTGATCCCGGCGAACGAGGTCGCCGAGCGGGCTGAACGAATCCGGACGACGCTCGTCGCCGACGGCGGCTTCTCCATCGAGCCGCCGACCGAGCACGGCACGGAACCGATCCTCGCCGTCCACGATCCGGGGCTGCTTCGCTTCGTCGAGGAGGCATGGCGCGAGGCGCGTGCGCAGTCGATCGACCGCCCGAACCTGATCGCGGACACCTATCCGAGCTTCCGGATGTTCGAAGGGATGAGCCCGGAGTTCGTCGCCGGCCGGGCCGAGACGCGCCACGCCGCGGGTCGGGCGGGCTGGTGGGGGCTCGACACGGCCAACCCGCTCGTGGCCGGGACCGCGGGTGCCGCCCGGGCCGCGGTCGACGTCGCGCTGACCGCCGCCGATCTCGTGCTCGCCGGGGAGCGCGCGGCCTACGGCCTGTGCCGCCCGCCCGGTCATCACGCCGCGCGCTCGATGGCCGGTGGCTACTGCTTCTTCAACAACGCCGCGATCGCAGCCGAGGCCGTGGCGCGGGCGACCGGCGAGCGGGTCGCGATCCTCGACGTCGACTACCACCACGGCAACGGCACCCAGCAGATCTTCTGGCGCCGCGGCGACGTCCTGTACGTCTCGCTCCATGCGGACCCGGAGCGGCAGTACCCGTTCTTCCTCGGCCGGGCCGACGAGACCGGTGAGGGGGAGGGGAGCGGGGCCAACGTCAACATCCCGCTGCCGGCCGGAACCGACGACGAGACGTACCTCGTCGCCCTGGATCGCGGCCTCGCGGCGATCGCCGACACGCCCGGCGACGTCATCGTCGTCTCGCTCGGGTTCGACACGTACGGACACGATCCGATCGGCGACTTCGGCCTGACGACCGCGGTCTATCACGAGTGCGGACGGCGGACGGCGGTCCTCGGCCGACGCCTCGTGATCCTCCAGGAAGGCGGCTATCACCGGCCGTCGCTGGGGGCCAACGCGCGGGCCTGGCTGCGCGGCGCCGAGGGCCGACCGTACGAGCCGCTGCCGGCCGCCGGCTTCGGAGAGCTGGGCTCGGATCGGTAGCGGGTGATCCTCGGGCGCCGAATACCAACGGGATCGATATCTGGCGGGTTGGCGAGCCCGGAGGCCCCCGAACTCACAACCAGTCCGCATGCCGAGCACGAATCCCCGAGCGCGTGCCCGGTGACGTCGAGGTCATTGGCATCTGACCCCCTGTCAGCCCCGGGAATAGCGATCCCGTCGATATTCGACTGCGCAGCGAGGCGCTCAGCTCGTTGACTGGGAGATTCGGCCGAGCGTCGTACCATCGCCGTCATGCCTGACCGGATCGAGTTGCCCAGCCACATCCGTGCGATCGTCGACGAGATCGAGACCGAGATCGGCGAGGAGCCTCGCCGCGCGCAGGAGCTGATCGAGGGTGTCGGAGCCCATGCCGGGAACGGCCGGGTCGAGGCCGCCGTGTACGAGATCCTGACCGAGATCGGCGAGGACCCCGATCGCCAGGGTCTCCAAGGGACGCCGGAGCGGGTCCACCGGATGTACACGGAGCTGACCGCCGGCTACCACGTCGACCCGGAGCGGCTGATCAACGGCGCGATCTTCGACGTCGCCTATTCCGAGATGGTGGTCGTCAAGGACATCCCGTTCTACTCGTTGTGCGAGCACCACCTCCTGCCGTTCTTCGGCCAGGCGGCGGTGGCCTACATTCCGCGCGGCCGGGTGATCGGCCTGTCCAAGATCCCGCGCGTCGTCGAGATGTACTCGCGGCGGCTCCAGGTCCAGGAGCGGCTGACCCAGCAGGTCGCCGACTTCCTCCAGGAGCGGCTCGAGCCGCAGGGCGTCGGCGTGGTCATGGAGGCGACTCACCTCTGTGCGGTGATGCGCGGCGTGCGCAAGCCGGGGACGATCATGACGACCTCGGCCGTGCTCGGGCTCTTCCGGACCCGCGACCGGACCCGCGCCGAGTTCTTCGCCCACCTCGACCGGCGGGCGCCCGGCGCATAGCGACGCCGTCTCGCGCGCAAGGGCGACCGCCCTGACCCAGTGGTTGAGTCAGATCAAGCAGCTGCACGCACGGCCGAGTCACGACGGCGCCCGACCTCCTCGTGCTGCGGCCCGATCCGACCCACGAGGTGAGTCCGTGCGCGCCTGACGCCCGGGCTGAACGCCCAGCGTGCGGTGCGTCCCTCGAGGTTCGGCGCGTGGCCGCGACGACGCCGTTCCGGCGTGGGATTGCACGCCCGGCGTTCGAGGCGACTGCTGGGCGGGGTCCGAGGCGCGGACCGCGACGGTCCGGGGGACGGTACCGCACGCCGACCTTTAGGCGACCCGCCGCGCGGTCACTCGGACTCTACGGTCGGTCGACGATCTCGATCGACTTCGAGCCGCCAATGACTTCGAGCGTGACCCGGTCGCGACTCGTCTCCCAACCGGCCGTCTCGACGGTTGACTCGCCGCCCTTGCTGCCGAGCTTCCGCCCGTCGACCGTGGCCGAGGCGGTCGAGCCGACGACCTTCAGGCGGACGGCGACGCCGCGCGGTCGTTCGAGGCGGACC
>DATAIW010000398.1:0-3426 GCA_036262455.1 Candidatus Limnocylindrales bacterium
CTACGAGGCGGACCTCGGGCTGTCCGCATACGACGCGGCCGTGATCGTCGGCGACGGCGCGGCGACCGCCCTGTTCGAGGCGGCGCGCGCGGCAGACCCGGCCGCCGATCCGAAGACCGTCGCGAACTGGGTGACCGGCGCGTTCCTCGGCCTGCTCAGGACGGACCCCGGGGCGGCGGCGCGGATCGACCCGGCCCAGCTGGCCGACCTCGTCGGCCGGGTGACGGCCGGCGAGCTGTCGGGGACCAACGCGAAGGAGGTCTTCGCCGCGCATGCCGCCGACGGGGCGAGCGTGGCCTCGATCGTCGAAACGCGCGGCTTCCGCCAGATCTCCGACACGTCGGCCCTGGCCGTCGTCGTCGATGAGGTGATCGCGGCCAACCCGAAGGCGCTCGACGATTACCGTGCCGGCAAGCCGGTCCTCGGCTTCTTCGTCGGTCAGGTCATGAAGGCGACCCGCGGCCAGGCCAATGCGGCGCTGGTCCAGGAGGCGGTCCGCGCACGCCTCGAGGCGGGGCCCGACGCATGATCCTCAACATCGTCCTGTGGGTCGCCGGAATCGCGCTGATGGCGCTCGGCTACCGGCGCGGGAAGGGCCCGTGGTCGCGCTACCAGGCGCTCAAGGAACAGGACGCCAACGCGGCCCGCTACAACGCCTGGCGCGGCGGCATCCGCGACGACGGGACGACGGGCGCCTCGATCGCGATGGCGATCCTTCGCCGTCAGGCGCTGATCGCGGCCGGGATCGGCTTCGCGGGCTTCGTGCTCGTCTTCCTCGGCTTCCTCGTCAAGTAGGGGAGGCGTCCCTCGGCCCGTCCGGGCGCCCGCCGACCGAACGGCCGGACGTCCCCGCCGCCCGTCCGGGCGCCCGCCGACCGAAGCGGATCAGCGGGCCCGGATCCGGCGGTGCTCGATCGCGGTGCAGCGACTCATCACGACCGCGAGCCCGCCGTCGTGGGCGATCCGGGCCGCCTCCCAGTTGACGACGCCGAGCTGGAGCCAGAGGCAATTCGCCCCGATCTCGACCGCCTCGCGGGCATGCGGCTCGCACAGCTCGGAGCGGCGGAAGACGTCCACGATGTCGATCGGGCCGGTCGCGTCGACCGCCTCGCGCAAGGTCCGGAACGCCGGCACCCCGAGGACCGAACGCTCGGCGGGGTTCACCGGAACGCAGTCGTAGCCCTGGAGGAGGAGGTAGCGGAAGACCCCGAACGATGGTCGCACCTCGTTCGACGACGCCCCGACAACGGCGATCCGCCGCGTCGCCCGCAGGACGTCACCGATCGCGCCATCGTCGAGGACGGGGACCGGACCGCGTGCTTCCGCGAGGTCCAGGTAGGCGATGGCGCGCTCCCGGTCGGCTCGCCGCCGGGCGGCGCGCTCCTCGGCCGTTTCGGGCCCTCGAGCGGTCTCGTCCGACCCGGATCCAGGACCGCCGGTCACGTCCGGACCGCCAGGATGTCGAACTCGACCTTGGCCAGCGGCGCGCCGAGGCAGCGGTGGATCCCCACCGCGGACGACATGCGGGGGTTCCGGGAACGGTCGATCCACCGATGCCAGGGGAAATCGAACGCGGCCGGCTGCGGAAACCCGCCGACTGCTTTGACGATGAGATCGAGCACGGGCCGCGCCGTCAGGCCGTCGCTTCCCGCTCGTAGGGCCGGCCGTCGGCCGCCGGCGGGATGCTCCGCCCGATCAACCCGGCAAGGATGATGATCGTCACGAGGTAGGGGAGGGCGCTGAAGGTCTGCTTCGGCAGCGCCGCGACGATCTCGCCAAGCTGGCCGGGTGGAGGAGCGAAGCCGATCGTCTGGCCGAGGGTCAGGAACAGCGAGAAGAGAAGGGCCGCCCCGAGCGCCCCGATCGGCGTCCAGCGTCCGACGATCATCGCCGCGAGGGCAATGAATCCGCGCCCGGCCGTGCCGCCCTGCTGGAACGAATTCGACAGCTCCATCGACAGGAATGCCCCGCCGAGCCCGGCGAAGACGCCTCCGATCAGGACGTTCCGGTAGCGCAGGCGGATGACGTTGATCCCGACGGTCTCGGCCGCCTTCGGGTGCTCGCCGACGGCCCTCGTCCGGAGGCCCCAGCGCGACCGGAACAGGAGGACCTGGAGGACGATCACGGTGATGAGGAGGCTGATGGTGATCGGACCCTGGTTGAAGATCGTCTCGAACAGCCAGCCGACGATCGGCAGGTGGATCAGCTCGGCCGGCGGGGTGATCTTTCCGAACTGGCCGGCGCTGGTCGGCGATGCCGCCGAAATCACGTTGTTGAGATAGCCGGTGATTCCGAACGCGGCGATGTTGATGATCGTGCCGCTGATGATCTGGTCGACCCGCAGGCTGATCGAGAGCCAGGCGTGGAGGAGCGACACGGCCACGGCCGACAGGACCGCCGCCACGAGGCCGATCAGAAGGGCCGGAGTGATTCCGAGGGGTCCCGGTGCCGCCGGCCCGAGGAGCGCCATCGCGGCGATTGCGGCGACCCAGCCCGTGAAGGCTGCGGTGAGCATGGTTCCCTCGATCCCGATGTTGACGACGCCGGACCGCTCGCAGACGACGCCGCACAGGGCGCCGAAGCCGAGCGGCGTCGCCGCCCGCAGGATGATCGGGGCGGATGTCGGCAGGATCGCGATCATGTAGCCGCCGACCTGGAACAGGATGCCCAGGACCGGAATGCCGTAGAGGAACGTGTCCATCAGGACGGCACCGACTCGCTCGCATAGGACTTCGTGATGGTCTGGGTCTCGGCCGGGAGGGCCCGCGCGCCGCGTCCACCGACGGCCCGCACGACGACGGGCAGGGCGACGATGACCAGGAGGATCACGGCCTGCAGGACGTCCACGAGCTCGCGCGGCGTCGATGCCTGGATCTGCATCTGACCGGCACCGGCCCGCATCGCCCCGAAGAGGAGCGCCGACGGGATGATCGCGAGCGGGTTGGACCGAGCGAGGAGCGCGACCGCGATCGAGTCGAATCCGACCGACGTCGCGAAGCTGGTCTGGGTCTGGTGGGTCACCCCGAGGAGCTCGCCTGCGCCGGCCATCCCGGCGAGCCCGCCCGACAGCGTCATCGTCAGCATGACCAGGTGGCGAGGTCGCATGCCGGCGTAGCGCGCCGCGTCCGGGTTGGCGCCAGCGGTCCGGATCTCGAAGCCGAGGGTCGTCCGGTAGAGGATCCACCAGACGACGAACCCCATGACCGCCGCGATCAGGATCCCGACGTGGCCGGACTTGCCGAGGAAGATCGGCAGGGCAGCGTTGCCGACGTCGAAGGTCACCGGCGCCGGCGCCTTGGGGACACGCAGCGGACCCGACACGGCCGCGGCGAGGATGTTCAGGGCGACGTAGTTGAGCATGATCGTCGTGACGACCTCGTGGGCGCCGGAGACGGCCTTCAGGAAGCCCGGCACGAAGCCCATCGC
>DATAIW010000399.1:0-1542 GCA_036262455.1 Candidatus Limnocylindrales bacterium
AACCGAGGCGGCACCGACCCCGACCGCGACGGCGCGCGCCCGGATGATCGGGGCGAGCCGCTCGCGCTGGGCCATCGACAGTGTCTTGGAGTCGCGGACGCCAGGGATCCGATGGCAGCCGGGCTTCATGATCACGGCGGCCGCGACGACGGCGCCACAGGTCGGGGCCACGCCGACCTCGTCAACGCCGGCGATCCGGGTCAGGCCATCGTTCCAGAGGCGGCGCTCGTGGCGGAGGGTCGGGACGATGACGGCCATCGATGGTCAGGGTAGCCGGTCGATGAGCCGGACGCCTCCGGCCCGCGCCAACCGGGCGATGGGTCGGTCGGCTTGAGTCCCGGGGGACTGAATTCACGCGCCAGCGAGCGAGACACCAACCCGAGATCGACGGAATCGACGTCCGGCCAAGCGTGCCATACGGTCAGGCGAGTCTCGGGGGACTCGCGGCTCGTCGAAGGGGCGGACCCGGGAATCGAACGACCCCGGGGATGGCCGGGGTCGACGGCTGCGGCGCGAGCCGACCGACTAGCGGCTCGTCCGCCGCTCGCGAAGGGTGGCCGCCTTGCCGACGCGGTCGCGCAGGAAGTAAAGCTGGGCGCGACGAACCTGGCCGTGGCGGACGACCTCGATCTTCTCGATCCGGGGGCTGTGGATCTTGAACGTCCGCTCGACGCCGACGCCGCTGGCGATCCGGCGGACCGTGATCGACCGGGTGATCCCACCGCCGCGGAGGCGCATCACGATTCCCTCGAAGACCTGGACCCGCTCGCGGTTCCCCTCGACGACCTTGGCGGACACCTTCACGGTATCGCCGGATGCGAGCTCGGGGAGGTCGGTACGCAGCTGATCGGAGACGACTTCGTCGAGAACGGTCACTTCTTCGTTCCTTGGTTCGTTCGTCGGCAGCCTGAAGCTGCGGGTGGGTTTCACGAGGAACGGCCGAACGTTTCGACCGGTCGCGGAGTATAGCATGGCGACCGCGCGCGCCCGGACGCCCAGGGAGGAGATGCCCGCGTGGCGCCGCGGTCACCAGGCGTCGACGCCGGCCGCACCGCCGTCGGCTATGGCCTTCAGCTCGCGTTCCCCGACGCCGCGGCCTGGAAGGATCAGGCCGCCCGCGTCCGGAAGGTCGCCCATCCCTGGCTGATCCAGAACAACACCCCGTTCTCGTCGGACATCGACCTGATCGTGTCCGATAACGCGGCGAGCGGCGGGACCTGCTTCGGCGACAGCGGCGGACCGAACTTCGTCGGCTCCTCGACCGTCATCGCCGGGGTCAACTCGTTCGTGTACAACAGCCAGTGCGCCGGCTTCAGCGCGGTCTACCGCATCGACAAGGCGGACGACGTCAACTGGCTCGCGACGTTCTTCGACTGACCCTCGTCGGTCCAGTCGGTTCGAAGCCCCGGCTCCCGGCCGGGGCTTCGCGATTCCGGCGGTCCTACCGGCGGCGATCGTCCGTCGGCTCGATCAGGTCGGGCCGTCGCCGCAGGGTCCGGGCGCGGGCCTGCTCCTCGCGCCAGCGGGCGACCGCGCCGTGGT
>DATAIW010000400.1:0-1941 GCA_036262455.1 Candidatus Limnocylindrales bacterium
GACGACGGCGGTCTCCACCCCGTTGACCGTCAACGTCGTCAACGGCTCGGTCGGGCTGACCGCCCCGGCGATCGGCGCCGCCGTCGCCGGCTGGACCAGTCTCGCCGCCACTGCCACACCGCCCGGCGGCGAGGAACTCGAGCGGCTCTCCTTCTTCGTCGATGGGGCGGCGATCGGCAGCGACGACCTCTCTCCGTACAGCGTGGCATGGAACTCCGCCAGCGTCCCCCTTGGCAGTCATCTCCTGTCGGTCAGGGCTGACTTCAGCGACGGCTCGAGCCTGACCAGTCCGACCCGCTCCATCTCGGTCGTCTCGGCCGGCGGGCCGGCTGTGCCAGGCGCATCGATCGCCGCCCTGTCCGCCTGGTACGCAGCCACCTCGGTGGCCGTGCACTGGAGCGGGACGCCGGGGACCTCGGCGATCACCTCGTACGACGTCCGCTATCGGCGGGCCGCCTGGAATGGCACCTTTGGGGCCTACACCGCATGGCTGACCGGGACGGCGGCGACCGGCGGCACCTTCGCCGGCAGCACCGGCTCGACCTACTGCTTCTCGGCCCGGGCCCATGACACCGGCCAGGTGTCAGCCTGGACCGCCGAGACCTGCACGGCCCTTCCGCTCGACGACCGCTCGCTCTCGCTCCATGGGACGTGGGGCAAGGGCCTGTCCACGGCCTACTACCGGGGGACCTACCTGAGGTCGACCAGCCACGGTGCCTATCTGACCCGGACCGGGGTCGTCGCCCGACGGATTGCCCTGCTGGCAACCGTCTGTCGGACCTGCGGGTCAGTGAGGGTCTACTGGGGCTCGACCCTGATCAAGACCGTCAGCCTGTACTCCTCGACGACCGCCTACAAGCGACTGATCTCGGTGGCGTTGTTCAGTTCAGTTCGCACAGGGACCTTGAAGATCGTGGTCTCCTCGTACAGCAAGCAGGTCCTCATCGACGGGGTGGCGATCCGCCGCGTCCCATGAGGACGGCCGGTATCGGTTGCACGTGGGCCCCGAGTTTGCAGGCGACGTAGCGGACCGGAGCAGCGGTCACCCGGACCGTGTCAGGCAAGCGATCGAAGCCGGCCCGGCGGAGGACGCCATATCCCGAGCTGCTCGGCGACCGTCGCCGTCGACCAGCCGTCAACGACGTCTTGAAGCATCACAGGTCGCGCCCGTTCGCCCCGGCTTCGAGGCCGAGTTCGTCGGGATCGAAGGCTTCCAGCAGGAATGACGATGGGGCGGCCGGGTCGTATACGAGCGTGAGCGACCGCCGGGCACGGGTCCAGGCGACGTAGGCGAGCCGGCGCTCCTCCTCGAGGGCTCGGGCCGGATCGGGCGCATCGGCGAGTGATCGAGCGCTCGGAAACCGCCCGCGTTCCATCCCGAGAACCGCCACGTCGTCGAACTCGAGGCCCTTCGCGGCATGGGCCGTGGCGAACGTGAGCGGCGCGTCGTCGCGGCAGAGCTCGCGCATGGCCGTTCGGCGAGCGGCGATCGCGGTCCGCAGCGCGTCGATCGTCCGATACGGAACCGCCCAGGCGAGGAGTGCCATCGCGATGTCCGCCGGCCGCGTCGCTTCGGGGTCCGCATCCGGGGCGGGCGCGGCCGCCCAGCCGGCACGGACCGCCTCGATCCGGGCGAGGAGCGGGTGGCCGTCGGGAGTCGCCGACGCGACTTCGTCGAGGCAACGGTCGACGAAGTCGCGTCGGCGACTCCCGACGTCCTGCCGATCATCGCTCGGATCGAGGCCGTCCGCGCCCGCTGGGCGGTCGCGCCCGCCGACCCGGATGCGGACCCCGAAGCGCCGCGGCCGGCGGACATCGCGATGGCACTCCTCGGCTGGGCGGTTCCGTATCGGACGATCGACGCGCTGCGGACCGCGATCGCCGCTCGCCGAACGGCCATGCGCGAGCTCTGCCGCGACGACGCGCCGCTCACGTTCGCCA
>DATAIW010000401.1:0-8633 GCA_036262455.1 Candidatus Limnocylindrales bacterium
GTCTCCCCCGGATCGAGGATCGAGAACCCGGTCGTCCCGCCCGCGCCGCCGGTCGTGTTGAGCATGCTCTTCGTGATCATCTGACCCTGGAACAGGGTGATCGGCAGCACCTGGCCGATGACGTCATTGGGATCGCGCACGGCGATCGCATCCGTGTTGGTATCGTCGGCCGGGACCTGGCGGACCGTCAGATCCTCGGGGACGACCGGCTGGCGGGCCGCGATCGGCCGAGCGGCCACGACGACGTTGACCTTCTGCAGGTCGCCCTGGCCGGCCTGCTGCTGGGCCTGGTTGATCAAGTAGAACGCGGCCCCGCCGGCGGCGAGGGCGAGAACGACGCCGGCGACGACGATCCACCGCCCGCGCTTGCTCGGGTCCTTGTATTCCATCTCCACGGTGCGTTGCCTCCCAGATCGCGGGTCGCCGTCGTGCGCCGCCCGCTCGCGTTCGATGCCGTGCCCGTCCGGCTAAGTCCAGGGCACCAACTTCGCCACCTGACCGCGGCGCAGTCGGGAGTCGTTCGGATCGGCGATCACGGGGGTGATCGCATAGGCGGAGATCGTGTTCGCGTCCATGTAGGTGATCCGCATGACCGCGAAGCCGACGATGTCGACGTACTCGTCGCTGCCCGTGCTGCTGCTCGGCGCGACACGGACGGTGAGCTGCATCAGGTGGGTGACCTTCCGGCTCGTCGAGTCACCGTTCATGCCGGTCGCCCGGACGGTGAAGATGTACGTGCCGGTGGCCATCGTCCCGGTGTTGATCGTGAGGGTCGTCGAGGCCCCGGGCTTGGTCGGCGTGACCGTCGCCGAGCCGAAGGTGATTGCCCCGACGCCGGCCGGCAGGGGACTGTCGACGCTGAGGGTCACGGGGCCGCCGAACGCGGTGTTCTTGTTCGGCGAGTTCTGGAGCGTCAGGGTGAAGGTGGCGTTGTTCCCCGCGGCCGCGACGTCCTGCGACGCGGTGTTCGCGGTGAAGGCGAAGTCACGGTTCACCGTCCCAACCTGGATCGAGATCGGGGTGTACTTCGTCGTCAGGTACGGCGCGCCGGCCTGGCCGCGGATCCAGAGCGCGTAGATGCCCGGGGTCGCGCCGGCCGTGGTCATGTCCTCCAGCGTGACGCTGGTTCCGCCGCCGAGGCTGGGGTTGACCCCGTTCGGGTCGTAGGTGATCGGGGCGGCGCCGACCAGCGTGCCGAGGACCATCGGATTGGCGGCATCGAGGGTGTCGGCGAGGGTCGAGAGGGTGACGAGCCCGGAGAACGCCTGGTTGCGGGAGACCTTGAGAGAGCCCGCATTGGCGGTCGTTCCGGTGGTCGGCAGGTTGACCGTGCCGGGAGACCCGACCGTGAAGTCCGGGATCGCCATGACGTCGCCCGGGTAGACGCAGACCATCACCTCGTCGCCCGCGACGAAGCGACTGGCGGCGGCAGCGATCGCGATGCCCGTCGAGTTGCCGCTCATGATGCCGACCTGGTCGTTCGCGTCGGGCGGAGTGATCGCGGCCGGGAACTGCGGGCCCGGGTAGCCGCCGGTCGTGATCCAGTTCGCCTCCATCGCCTTGAGGGTGTTGGAGTTCGTGCCCGAGGTGACCTTGTTGTAGTAGAGCTGCGATGTCGTCGTCGCGAAATTCCGGATGTCGAGGGCGATGAAGCCGCGGAAGTCCGCCGCGTTGCCGGGCTGGGCGCCCTGGCCGAGGATCGCGAGCTCCGGGCCGTGGTGCGACGGATCGCTCTCGGGTGTCACCGGATCGAATGCGTTGCCTGGGCTGGGCTCGATCCGGAGCGCGCTGTTGGTATCGGTCCCGAGGCAGGCCGTGTCCTGGGTCGAGAAGAAATCGAGGAACTGGTTCTCGTTGTCGGCGCACGGGACCGTGGTGTTCGTCGTGGCCGGGCCAGGGGAGTTGACGTAGCGGCGGACGGCGATCGGCAGGACGTTCGCCATGCACTTGACCCGGGCCTGGCCGCGGATCGTGCTCGACGACAGCCCGACGGCCCGACCGAACGAGTAGTTGATCGCGTTCTGGACGGCGACGCGGACGTCGCATTCGTCGAACTTGATCCCGTTGATCAGGTAGTTTCCGTCGCCGAAGTGGCCGCTCTCGTAGACCGGGGTCGCGGGCGGCATGGCCGGGGTGATCCCGTTGGGGTCCTTGCTGAAGTTGGCAGCGAGGATCGCCCGGGCGATCGTGTCGGCCTCGGCCTGGCTGTGTCCCTGAATCATCGCGTTGGAGGCGGCGAGGGCCGCGGCGTCCGCGGCGTTCTGGAGGAAGCGCCGCTCCGAGTAGAAGCGGCCGATGTCGAATGCGAGCCCAGCCGCCGCGAACAGGACGGTCATCGCCAGCGCGAAGATCACGAGGACCTGGCCGCCCTCGCGGCGTCGGTCGCGGCCGCGCCGGCCGTGGATCGCGCGGGAGAGGCGGGCGATGGCCGGGCTGGCCGGAGCGGCGGGCGCGGGGCGGCAGCGGACGGGAGCGCGCCCGTGCGACGACGGGCGCGAGGGCCCGCGGGGGGCGACGCGCATCAGTTGATGACCATCGTGACGGAGCCGCCGAGCCCCATCCGGCCGTTCGTGTCCTTGGGCAGCAGGGCCGAGATCAGCGGGATGACGAGGTCCTGGTGATAGGTCGCGTTGACCGTGATCCGCTCGCCCGTCCGCGGGTCGCTGTCGGTCACCGCCGGGGTGCCGTCGCTGCCGTCGGGGATCGCGTAGGTGATGACGAGATCACCGTTGGTGTAGGTCGTGCCCGACTGCGTCCACGTGCTGCCGGTCGTGAAACGCGGGGTCGCCTGCGAGAGCCCGTTCATCGAGCTGAGGACCTGGGCCTTGATCGAGTTGTTCCGGGCGAGGTCGTTCTGGGCTTTCGTCAACGTCCGGTCGTAGACGTAGACGGTCCCGATCCGGGCCGCGTCGCGGGCGGCGTTGGTCATCGTCACATACGTGTTGAAGATGAAGCCGAACTGGATGATCCCGAGCAGGATCAGGAAGAGGGGCATGAGGATCAGGGAGAACTCGACGAGGCTCTGGCCTCGCTCGGTGCCCTCACTCCGGCCCCGTCGTCGGGTCTGTTGCTGAACCAGGCGCACGATCGCGCAGCCTCCGCCCAAGGATCGGTGGACAAGGTCGAGTGTCGGGCCGGCAGCCCGTCGCTTAAATGACCAATTGGTCCCCCCGGACCTGACCCTGCCGTACGGAACACCTGTCGTCCGCTCGCACCGCACGCGGCGGGCCTGACATGCGGGCAACGCGTCCCCCGATGCCTGCGACGCATCGGTTTCGGCGTGAGGCGGGCGGCCCGCTTGCCAGTCGATGCGTCGGCGACATCCACGTCGACCGACATCGCGACAGGAGCCCGATTTCCCCGTCCGCCGATGCGGCAGCGGCATCGTCGCGACGCTGATGGGCTGGCATGGACGTGGCCGCGCGCATTCGGGCCGAAATCGATGCACGACGGACATCGCACGGAGATCCGGCATCCCTCGACGCGATACCGAACGCTTGTTCTGTCCGGCCGATTCGGAGTATTGTCAGCGCGTGCCCGATTTCCGCCTCGTTGCCCCGTTCGAGCCCACCGGCGACCAGCCCGCGGCCATCGAGCGCCTCGTGGATGGCCTCCAGAAGGGGCTGAAGCACCAGACGCTCCTTGGAGCCACGGGCACGGGCAAGACATTCTCGATTGCAAAAGCCATCGAGGCCCACCAGAAGCCGACCCTCGTCCTGGCCCACAACAAGACGCTCGCCGCCCAGCTCTACGCCGAGTTCCGCGAGTTCTTCCCGGACAACGCCGTCGAGTACTTCGTCAGCTACTTCGACTACTACCAGCCCGAGGCGTACCTGCCCCGGAGCGACACCTACATCGAGAAGGACTCGTCACGGAACGACGAGATCGACCGGCTCCGCCACGCTGCCACTCACGCCCTCTTCGAGCGCCGCGACGTGATCATCGTCGCCTCTGTGTCCTGCATCTACGGCCTCGGCGCCCCGGTCGATTACGGCGCGACCGTCCTGCGGATGCGCCAGGGTGGCTCGTACCGCCGCGACACGATCCTCCGCCAGCTCGTCGACCTCCAGTACCAGCGCAACGACCAGGCGCTCCAGCGCGCCCGCTTCCGCGTTCGTGGCGACACCCTCGAGCTCCAGCCGGCGTCGGAGGAGACGATCATCCGGATCGAGTTCTTCGGGGACGAGGTCGAGCGGATCACGGAGGTCGATCCGCTGACCGGTGAGCTCCTCGCCGAGCGCAAGGAGGTCAACGTCTACCCGGCCAGCCACTATGCGACGCCGGCCGACAAGATGAAGCTCGCCGTCGTCGCCATCGAGGCCGAGATGGAGGAGCGCGTCGGCGGGATGGAGGCCGAGGGCCGCGTGCTCGAGGCCGCCCGCCTCCGCCAGCGGACGACGTTCGACCTCGAGATGATGCGCGAGCTCGGGTTCTGCACCGGGATCGAGAACTACTCGCGCCACCTGTCCGGGCGCGAGGCCGGCAGCCGGCCGTGGACGCTCCTCGACTACTTCCCGCCGGACTGGCTGCTGGTCGTCGACGAGTCGCACATGACGATCCCCCAGGTCGTCGGCATGTACAAGAACGACCGGACCCGCAAGGAGATCCTCGTCGACTTCGGGTTCCGCCTGCCGTCGGCCCTCGACAACCGGCCGCTGACGTTCGAGGAGTTCGAGGGCCACCTCAACCAGGTCGTCCACATGTCGGCGACGCCCGGCCCGTACGAGCACGAGCGGAGCCAGCGGATCGTCGAGCAGCTGATCCGTCCGACCGGCGTCGTCGATCCGATGATCGACGTCCGCCCGACCGACGGCCAGATCGACGACCTGATGGAGGAGATCCGGCTGCGCACGGAGCGCGGCGAGCGGGCCCTCGTCACGACCCTGACCAAGAAGATGGCCGAGGACCTGACCGACTACCTCCGCGAGCTCGGGGTCAAGGTCCAGTACCTCCACAGCGAGGTCGACACGCTCGAGCGCGTGGCGATCCTGCGCGACCTCCGCCTCGGCGTCTTCGATGTTCTCGTCGGGATCAACCTCCTGCGCGAGGGGATCGACCTGCCCGAGGTCACCCTGGTCGCGATCCTCGACGCCGACAAGGAAGGGTTCCTGCGAAGCTCGTGGTCGCTGATCCAGATGATCGGCCGGGCCGCTCGCAACATCGGCGGACGGGTCGTGATGTACGCCGACCGGACGACCGAGTCGATGGCCGCCGCGATCGACGAGACGAATCGTCGCCGCGCGATCCAGGTCGCCTACAACACCGAGCACGGGATCGAGCCGACGACGATCGTCAAGGAGATCCACGACATCAACGAACGGCTCCGGTCGGTGGCGGAGCGGACGGTCGTCTACACCTCGGAGCGCGAAGAACTGGCCGGGCGGGCGCTGACGATCGACAATACGAAGGCGATCGAGAAGCTCGTCGCCCGGATGGAGACCGAGATGCGGGCGGCCGCGAAGGAGCTCGATTTCGAGCGGGCCGCCGCGCTTCGCGACGAGATCCAGAACATCCGCCTGCGGGTCCTCGAACAGGACGCCTCGCTGATCGTCGGACGGGCCGCCGAACGGGCGGCGTCGTCACGAGGAACCGGACTCGTCGGCGCCGCGGATCGGAAACGGGGCGCCCGCCGCGACGAGGCGGCGGCCGAGCACCAGACCTTCGAGGTCATGAGCGTCACCGTCCTGCCCGCCGGCGAGGAGCCGACCGACACCATCGACCCCGATGGGCTGGACGCGCACGACGGCGACGAGGCCTCCGCTGCGAACACGGCGTCCGACTGGCTGCCGGGCATCCGCGACGAGCACGAGGACACCGGCCGGACCGCGGCCTGGCGCGATCGACCGACCTGGGACCGGACGGTGACGCCGAACGTCCGGCGGCGGACCGGGACGCGGCCGAGTCGGCGTCGCTGAACCGGCCGGCCACGGGGCTCCGGGACGTCTACACTCGGCAGGTCCCGATCGGGACGGAAACGGGAGGTCCACCGATGGGTTCGATCCAGCTCCGGCGCGTCGCAGCGGTCGCGTTCGCCCTCGCCATCTCGCTCGGCGCCTGCGGCGGCGGTCCGGGCGGCGCCGCTGCCAACGATCCTTCGGGCGTCGTGTCGGCCGCCCTCGCCGCTGCTCAATCAGGCGGCATCGGGAAGCTGGCCGACTTCGCCTGCGCGGCCCACAAGAACGACATCATGGGAGCGTTCGGCGGCGACGCCGGCTCGCTGACGGCGGCCGGACTCAAGGCCGAGGACGTCTTCGGCGCGATGTCGATGTCGGTCGCGAACGTCACGACGAAGGAAGTCAGCAAGACCGATACGACGGCCGTCGTTCACGTGACGGGCGACATGACGATCAACGTCGACAAGGAGAAGTTCAAGGCAGTCGCGAAGACGTTGTTGGCGGCCCAGGGACTGCCGGCCGACGACGCGACCATCGACGCGATGGTGTCGGCGATGGCGACCTCGCTGTCGAAGACGCAGAAGCTGGATGAGGACGTCAAGGTCGTCAACGAAGGCGGCAAGTGGCTCGTCTGCGAATGAGGATCTGACCCGACCCGTTTGGAACGCCGGGTCGCAAGCCGTGAGCTGACCCGTCGACGGATCTCGGGATTCGTCAGGAACGAGGAAGCCGCCCGGACCGCCGGGCGGTTTTCTCGTGTCCGTGGTCGTCGTCGCGAGGACCGGTTCGCGACGGAGATGCGTTCAGAACGCGCCGGCGGCGACCAGCTGGGCTCCGAGCCGTCCGCGTGCTCGGCAGAGCAGCGCCCGCGAAGCCAGCTCGGTCCGTCCGAGATAGCTGGCGATCTCGGTGCCGCGATAGCCCTGCGCGGCGAGGATCAGGGCGGAGCGATCGTCCGTCCGCAATGCGCCGAGGGCCGCGACCAGCGCGTCGTTCTCCTCGTGGCGGATCGCGTTGTCCTCGAGGGATGCGCTCGAGTCGTCGTCGGCCAGGCGGCCGAGAACCCGGTCGCCGATCTGGCGATGGCGATGCCCGCTGATCACGAGGTTGTGGGCGACTCGCCGGAGCCACGCCCCGGGAGCGTCCGGGAGGTTGCCGGCACGACCGGCGAGGAGCAGCCGGACGAAGGCCTCCTGGCAGACGTCGGCCGCCTCGTCCGAATCGCGGACCATCGAGCGGACGTACCGCTCGAGTCCGGCGGCATGCTCCGCATAGCAGGCTGTCACGAGCTCGTCGGTCGTCGCCTGTCCGGTTCCGGGATCCACGATCGTTTCCATCGGTCCGCCCTCTTCAGGCCGCTCCGTGGCGGCCTGGGACCGGTATGGCGGTCAGGGTGTCCCGGGCACATCGGGCGCGTGTCCCGAGACCTCGGGCAACTGGTCGGGCAACCGCCGCGGACCGAACCGACGGGCAAGGCGAGCCGCGTCGACGCAGCCCGGCGGGCGTCAGGTCGGGTCGTTCTCCCGACCCAGCCCCGCCTCGCGGGCGCGGATGATCGCCTGGGACCGATCCGCGACCTGGAGCTTGTTGAAGATGTTGGCGACGTGGTTCCGGACGGTCTTGTCGCTGATCCCGAGCTGGGTCGCGATGTTCCGGTTGGCGAGGCCGCGGGCGATCAACTCGAGGACCTCATCCTCGCGATCGGTCAGCTCGGGAAAGGCAGCAGCGGCCGGTCGGGCGTTGCCGACTGCGAAGAACGCCTGGAGACGAGTCGCGATCGACTCGCCGAAGATCACGTCGCCGCCCGCCACCGACCGGATCGCCCGGACGAGGTCTTCGCTGTCGGAGTCCTTCGGCAGGTAGCCGCGCGCCCCGGCCCGCATCGCCGCGAAGAGCGAGTCGTCGTCCTCGGACATCGTGAGGATGAGGATCCGGGTCGTCGGGCGTGCCGCCAGGATCCGGCGGGTCGCCTCGATGCCGGTCATGCCCGGCATCCGGATGTCCATCAGGATGACGTCGGGCAATGACGTGTCTGCGAGGGCGACCGCCTCGCCGCCCGTCGCGGCCTCGCCCGCGAGCTCGAGATCCGGCGACCGTTCGATCAGGGCGCGCAGCCCGTCGCGGTAGACGGGGTGATCGTCGACCACCAGGATCCGGATCGGGTCGGACCGACCGGGCCCGGTCGGTCCCGGCTCCGCCGGGCCGGGGTGGTCCGGGTCGGTCGCGGCGGCACGGCCCGGCTCGATCCCGCGGGGTGCGCCCGACTCAGTCACGATCGGACGGCCGATTCGACGGCCGATTCGACAGCCTCGGCGGTGCGCGGCTGCCCGCCATCGCGACCGCGGGCGATCGTCCGCTTGGCGGCGCCGACCGGCAGCGAGGCGGACACGACCGTTCCACCGTCGGGCGCCGCGCCGACGAGAAGCTCGCCCCCGACCTCGGCCGCCCGCTCGTACATCGCCCGGGTCCCGACCCCGACCGGTCCGGACCCGATCCCATGCCCGTCGTCGGCGACCCGGATGACGAGCGCCTCTCGCTCGCGCTCGAGCTCGACCCGGCAGTGCCCGGCATCGGCGTGGCGGACCGTGTTCGTGACCGCCTCCACGACGATCCGGTAGGCGGCGACCTCGATCGCCGCTGGGATCGCACCGATATCGTCCGCGCTGACCTCGACGATCGGTCCGTCCGGCCCACCGATCGTCGCGAGCTGTTGGCGGAGGGCGTCGACGAGGCCGAGCG
>DATAIW010000402.1:0-3199 GCA_036262455.1 Candidatus Limnocylindrales bacterium
TCAGAGCGCCGCCGGGTCCAGCTTGGCCGGGTCCACGTCGAGCGTCGCCATCGCCTTGGC
Organism: Candidatus Limnocylindrales bacterium; assembly: GCA_036262455.1. Classification (GTDB taxonomy): domain Bacteria; phylum Chloroflexota; class Limnocylindria; order Limnocylindrales; family CSP1-4; genus CF-46. The sequence continues at coordinate 61 of DATAIW010000402.1, forward strand.
GACCTTGTCGGGTGCCATCGCCCCGCAGCGCCCCAGCTCAGCAAGCGCGGCGGCCGCGATGTGCGGCGGGTCGATCTCGAACAGCGTCCGGAGCGCCTCGCGCGTGTCGCTCCGGCCGAAGCCGTCGGTTCCGAGCGAGACGTAGTACGGCGGCAGCCAGCGCGAGACCATGTCGGGCAGGGCCTTCATCCAGTCGGTCGCCGCGACGATCGGTCCGCCATCGGGCCCGAGGACCGTCGACACGTACGGGATGCGCGCCTTCTCGGCAGGGTGGAGGCGGTTCCAGCGCTCGGCCTCGAGGGCGTCGCGGCGGAGAAGCGGGAACGACGGGGCCGAGTAGATCTCGGCCGCGATCCCGGCCTTCTCGGCGAGCAGGTCACGGGCCGCGATCACCTGCTGGAGGATCGAACCGGAGCCGACCAACCGCGCCCGATGGGCCTTCGGCCCGAGGTCGGGCGCCTCGGCGAAGCGATAGATCCCGCGGATGATCCCCTCGTCGACGCCTGCGGCCTTCTTCGGCTGAGCGTAGTTCTCGTTGTAGAGGCTGACATAGTAGAAGACGTCCTCGCCGCGGTGGTACATCCGCTCGATGCCCTCGCGAACAACCGCGGCGAGCTCGTAGGCGAACGCCGGGTCGTACGCCCGGATGTTGGGCACCGTCTGGGCGAGGATGTGGGAGTGGCCGTCGTCGTGCTGGAGGCCCTCGCCGGTGAGGGTGGTCCGGCCGGCGGTCGCGCCCATCATGAAGCCGCGGCCGCGGGCGTCCGCCAGCGCCCAGATCTGGTCGCCCGTCCGCTGGAAGCCGAACATCGAGTAGTAGATGTAGAACGGGATGACCGGGAAGCCGTGCGAGGCATACGAGGTGGCCGCCGCCTGGAGCGACGCCATCGAGCCCGCCTCGGTGATCCCCTCCTCGAGGACCTGGCCGTCCTTCGCCTCGCGGTAGGACAGGACGAGCTCCGAGTCGACCGGCTCGTAGCGCTGACCGAGCTGGGCGTAGATCCCGACTTCCTTGAAGAGCGGGTCCATGCCGAACGTCCGGGCCTCGTCGGGGATGATCGGGACGATCCGCGGCCCGAGCTGCTTGTCCCGGATCAGGTTGCGCAGGAGCCTGGTGAAGACCATCGTCGTCGAGACCGCCGTATCCGAGCCCGTCGCGAACTCGGCATCGATCGCCGGGGCGGGCTTCGGCAGCGGCTGCGACCGGACGACGCGCTTGGGCAGCGGGCCGCCGAGGGCCTTCCGTCGCTCGCGCAGGTACTGGACCTCCTCCGAGTCCGGCCCGGGGTGGTAGTACGGCGCGTCCTTGAGCTTCCCGTCGGGGATCGGCAGCTCGAGCCGGTCGCGGAAGACCCGCAGCTCGGCCTCGGACAGCTTCTTGGCCTGGTGGGTGATGTTGCGCGCCTCGACGCCCGGACCGAGGGTCCAGCCCTTGACGGTGTGGGCGAGGATCACCGTCGGCGCACCGGTCTTCTCGGTCGCGGACTTGTAGGCGGCGAAGACCTTGCGGTAGTCGTGGCCGCCGCGCCGGAGCTTGGCCAGGTCATCGTCGGTCAGATGGTTGACGAGCCTGCGCAGCCGGGGATCCGGGCCGAAGAAATGCTCGCGGATGTAGGCGCCCCCGGCGACCGAATACTTCTGGAACTCGCCGTCGAGGGTGTTGTTCATCTTCTCGACCAGGACGCCGTCGACGTCGCGGGCCAGGAGCTCGTCCCATTCCCGGGCCCAGACGACCTTGATCACGTTCCAGCCCGAGCCGCGGAAGACGGCCTCGAGCTCCTGGATGATCTTGCCGTTGCCGCGGACCGGGCCGTCGAGCCGCTGGAGGTTGCAGTTGACGACGAAGGTCAGGTTGTCGAGGCCCTCACGGGCCGCGACGTGGAGCGCGCCGAGCGACTCGGGCTCGTCGGTCTCGCCGTCGCCCAGGAACGCCCAGACGCGCGAGCCGCTCGTGTCGAGCAGGCCGCGGTTCTGGAGGTAGCGGTTGTAGCGGGCCTGGTAGATCGCGCTGATCGGGCCGAGGCCCATCGACACGGTCGGGAACTCCCAGAAGTCCGGCATCAGGCGCGGATGCGGATAGGAGCTGAGGCCCTGGCCGGGCACCGTCTCCCGCCGGAAATGATCGAGCTGATCCTCGCTCAGCCGACCCTCGAGGTAGGCGCGGGCGTACATCCCGGGCGCGGCATGGCCCTGGTAGAAGATCTGATCGCCCGGCGTGTCGCCATCCTTGCCCTTGAAGAAATGGTTGAAGCCCACCTCGTACAGCGACGCCGCCGAGGCGTATGTCGCGAGGTGACCGCCGATCCCGGCAAAGCGGGTGTTCGCCCGGAGGACCATCGCCACCGCGTTCCAACGGACGATCCGGCGGATCCGGTGCTCGATCTGCTCGTCACCCGGGAAGAAGGGCTCCTGTTCCGGGCTGATGGTGTTGATGTAGCGGGTCTGGGTCAGCGGCGGCAGCCCGACATGGAGCTGGCGAGCGCGCTTCAGGAGCTTGTAGACGAGGAAGCGGGCGCGGCTCTCCCCTTCTTGCTCGACCAGCTGGTCGAAGGAAGCAAGCCACTCCTGGGTCTCGGCCGGATCGATGTCCGGGAGCTGGTGCTTGAACTCGTCGAAGGTCATCGATGCCTCGCGGGATGCGGGTGACGGGTCGGTCGCGCTGGCTCAGGTGGGCTCGAGGCGGAGGGTGGTGTCGAAGTACTGGGTCGTCATCGCGGTCGTTGACGCGCCCGGGGCGTACTTGGCACGGAAGCCGGCCGAGACCCGATCAATCGAGTCCGGGTCGGTCGCCGGGATCGCGGTCGCGGACAATCGGCGACCCTCGACGTGGAGCGCGACGGCCGGGTTGGCCACCGCTTCGCGATACCAGCGGGCGTCGGGCCCGAGGTACGAGCGGACGAAGGTGTCGCTGCCGTCGACGACGATCCAGATGACGGCCCGGTGGGCGGGCCCGTCCGGCGCCTGGGTCTCGATCTCGACCTCTTCGGCGGCGGCGAGCCGCGCGAGGTCCTCTGTTCCAAAACTCATCCGCGCCAGCGTAGCCGATCGATCCCGGAACGGCGTGCCGGGGCGAGGCGGCGAACGTGAACCGACCCAATTGATATGCGCCTGCAACGGTTCTGCAATGTCGAACCCGAAT
>DATAIW010000403.1:0-1957 GCA_036262455.1 Candidatus Limnocylindrales bacterium
CGGGTCGCAGCGCGGGGCGGCGGCGCTTCCGACCCGAGGACGGCGGTCGTCGCGACAGCGCCGCCGACCGCGGCATCGCCCACCGCGACGTCGGCGACGGACTTCGTCTCGAGGGTCTTCGAGCGGGCGGCCATGATGCCCTTCAACGACGGGTAGCGCGGCTCGCCGAGGGCCTGCGTCGCGACGACGAGGGCGGGCATCGGTGCCTCGAGGATCTCGTAGCCGGTCGGGCTGATCCGGTTGACGCGGACCGTGCCGGCCTCGGGGTTCGGCTCGATCTTCGCGGCGTAGGACAGGTACGGCAGGCCGAGCAGCGTCGCGACCCCCGGCGGCACGACGCCGGCACCACCGTCGGACGTGTCGGCGCCCGCGATGACGAGGTCGTACTCCATCCCCCGCAGGACGCCGGCCAGGACGCGCGTGGTCGAGAGGATGTCGGATCCGGCGAGGCTATCGTCGCTGACGAGGGTGCCGCTCGCCGCACCCATCGCGAAGGCCTTGCGCATCGTGTCGGGAGCGCCCGGCCCGGCCATCGAGACGACGATCACCTCGCCGCCGTGGGCCTCGGTCAGCTTGAGGGCCGCCTCGAGGGCGTACTCGTCGTTGGCATTGACGACCGCCGGGACGGCCGTCCGGTCGAGCCGCCAATCGTCCGGGCGCAGGCGTTCGCCGCCTGAGGCGGTATCCGGCACGGGCTTGATGAGGACGACGATTCGCACCGGCGGGCGGCCTCCTTGCGGCGTGGTGGGCGAGCCTTGCAGTCAGCGAGGGGACGTGAGCGCCCGGGCGATGACCAATCGCTGGATCTGCTGGGTTCCTTCGTAGAGCTGGGTGATCTTTGCGTCGCGCATCATGCGCTCGACGGGGAACTCGTCGATGTAGCCGTAGCCGCCGAGCACCTGGACAGCGTCCGTCGTCACGCGCATCGCCGTGTCGCCGGCGACGAGTTTACACATCGCCGACCAGCGTCCGGCATCGGGTGCGCCGGCGTCGATCTCGGTCGCCGCCTTGTAGAGGAGCTGGCGGGCGGCCTCGGTCTGGGCGTCCATGTCGGCGAGCATCGCGGCGATCATCTGGAATTCGGCGATCGGCTTGCCGAACTGCTTGCGCTCCCTGGCGTAGGCGGCCGCGACGTCGAGCGCGCCCTGGGCGATCCCGACGGCCTGGGCGGCGATCCCGGGCCGGCTCCGGTCGAGGGTCCGCATCGCGATCGAGAAGCCCTCCCCCACCTCGCCGACGCGGTTCGCGTCGGGGACGCGGACGCCGCGGAAGCCGAGCTCCGCGGTCGGCGAACCGCGGATCCCCATCTTGTGCTCGACCCGCTCGACGGTGAAGCCGGGCATGTCCTTCTCGACGATGAAGCAGGTCAGGCGCTGGTGGCGTGGGGTGACGGGCGTGCCGGGCGCGTTCCCGTCGTCGTCCGCCGTGACCGCGAAGACGGCGATCAGGTCGGCGACGCTGCCCTGGCTGATGAACCGCTTCGAGCCGTCGATGATCCAGTCGGCGTCGTCGCCGTCCCCGTCGCGGCGGGCGCGCGTTCGGGCCGACGCAACGTCCGAGCCCGCCTCGGCCTCCGTGAGCGCGAAGGCAATCAGCTTGCGGCCGGCCGCGAGGTCCGGGAACCAGCGTTCCTTCTGGGCATCGGTGCCGGCGAGGAGGAGCGGCAACGACGCGAGCTCCTGGACGGCGAGGATGAGCCCGCTCGTCGCGCACACGCGGCTGATCTGCTCGACCGCCAGGCAGACGGTCAGGAGATCGCCACCGAGGCCGCCGTACGCCTCGGGGAACGGGAGGCTCAGAACATCGTGGCTCGCGAGCAGCTCCTTGACGTCCCATGGGAACTCGGCGGTCCGGTCGATGTCGGCGGCTCGCGGCGCGATCTGGTCGTCGGCCAGGACCCGGACGGCGTCGCGCATGGCGAGCTGATCTTCGGTCAGGCGATAGGTCGGGGTGGGAC
>DATAIW010000404.1:0-3736 GCA_036262455.1 Candidatus Limnocylindrales bacterium
CGATGGCGCTCGAGCTGTTGCCGAGCATCGCGTCGGCGATCCTCAGCAGGCCCCAGTAGCGCCGTTCACCGAGCGCGTCGACGGCGACGCGGGATGGGCCGGACGCTGCGGCCATCATGGTCGCCCGGACGGCGGCCGCTCCGGGGTCCGCATTCGGGAGGGTCACGACGTAGGTCGCGGGCACGAGGTCCATCGCGGCGGCGACGACCAGCGCCGGAGCGGACGGATCCGTGGCGAGCGTTGCGGGGTGGACCGTCACGACGACGACCGGAGGGGCCAGGGTGATCCCGAGGTCGGCCGCGAGCGCGGCGCGGTCCGGGAGATCGGCCCGAGCCGCCGCATCCAGACCGGGTGCCCCGACGACGTGGACGCTGGCCGGATCCTCGCCGAGGGCGACGATCCGGCGGGCGTGCTCCGCGTGGCTCACGAGATGGAGATGGGCCAGCTTGGTGATCGCATGCCGGAGCGCGTCGTCGAACGCCCCGAGCGTCTGCTCGCCACCGTGGAGATGGACGATCGGAACGCGGTTCACGGTGGCGGCGAGGGCGGCCGCGGCGGTCTCGAACCGGTCGCCGACAAGGACCAGGGCGTCGACCGGATTCGCCCGCAGCTCGGCGCCGACAGCCGCAAGCGCGGCGGACGCCTGGGCATCGGCCGGTGCGTCCTCCCTCGGATCGGCGTCGGGACCGCGGCCGACCCACTCGAGCACCGCGTCCGGAACGAAGCCGTCGCCGACGATGAGGTCGATCGTCGATCCGTGGCGAGCCGACAGGTGCATGCCCCCGACGAGGAGGCGGAGGCGAAGGTCGGACCGCGCCCGGATCGCAACGCACGTCGAGTGGAGGATCCCCCAGTCCTGGCGACCCGTGGTGAGGACAGCGATCGTTCGCGGGGCGTCCGTCATTGGAAGCCCTCCGTGTCGGCGGGATCGACCGGCTGACCAGCCGTGACCGCCCGAGCCGTTCGTCGGCCGACGAGATCGACCTGGCGCGCCGGACTGAGGCCCGTGCCGGGGCGCATGGCTGCGAGATCGGCCTCGGAGATGGGGCTTCCGGGCGGCAGCGACCGCGCCCAGTGCAGGCTCTTGCGGGCGACCGCGGCGACCGCCCGCTCCGCCTCGACGGGCCGCTTGTCGCCCGAACCCAGGGCGGACTCGACGGTCCGGATGCCGGCCACCATCGCCCGCAGCTCGGTGGGCTCGAGCGATGCCGCGTGATCGGGCCCCGGCAATGTCCGGTCGAGGGTCAGGTGCTTCTCGACGAGGGTCGCCCCAGCTGCGACGGCCGCGAGCGGCAGTTCGATTCCGAGCGTGTGGTCCGACCAACCGACCGGCACGGCGAACGCGGCGCGCATCGTCGCGATCGCCCGGAGGTTGGCGTCCTCCGGGCGAGCCGGGTAGCTCGACACGCAGTGGAAGAGTGCGATCGGCGGATCGCCGGCGGCAGCGATCGCGTCGACAGCCTGGGCGACCTCGACCATCTCGGCCATCCCGGTCGACACGAGCAGCGGCCGGCCGCGACGGGCAAGACGCCCGATGAACGGCAGGTTCGTCAGCTCTCCCGAGGCGACCTTGAAGGCCGGCACGCCGAGCGCGTCGAGGAGGTCGGCCGAGGCATCGTCGAACGGCGTCGAGAGGAACACGAGGCCTCGTTCGTGAGCGTGATCGCGGATCGCGGCCCAGGCATCGGCCGGCAGGGCCAGCGCGCTGAGCATCGACCGCTGGTCGGTACCGCCGGCGGCGGACCGCCGCTGGTATTCGGCGGTCGGCGCGCCGGCGGCAGCGAGGGCGGCCGGATCGAACGTCTGGAACTTGACCGCGTCCGCGCCGGCGTCGGCTGCCGCGTCGACGAGGCGATGGGCGAGCTCGACCCGACCGTCGTGGTTGACCCCGCCCTCGGCGATGATGAATACCGGTCCTGAACCGATCCGGCGTCCGGCGATCTGGACTGGGCGGATCGGTCGGGCAGCCGCGAATGCCTCCGCGACGACGAGGTCTTCGGGCTCGTCGATGTCGACGCTCCGCTCGAGCGGGATCGGGAGGCCGATCGATCCGGGGCCGACGAAGAGACGACCGGTTCGCAGATCGTCCGGGGCGACGACGTAGATGGCGCCGCTCAGGACCTCGGAGACATCCTCCGCGTCGATCCGCCGGATCGAGCCCTCGGCACCGTCCAGGCCGGGCTCGCGAGCGACGTGCCAGCCGGCGGGGTGGGCGCGTGTCACGCTCGTGACCGACCGACCCAGGTTGGCGTCGAAGCGCTCGACGGCGGCCACGAGATCAGCCGGATCGGTGAGCGGTGAGGTCGGCTGGACGAGGACGATGGCGCGGATCGAGGCGCCGGCGAAGACGTCGATCGCGTGGAGTGCCACGTCGACGGACGTGGCCGCCGCGCTGGCGAGACCGGCCGGTCGGTCGATGACCTCGGCGCCCCAGGCCCGGGCCACGGCCGCGATGGCCGCGTCGTCGGTCGAGCACACCACCCGGTGGGGGCCGCCGGGCACGCGAGCGGCAGCGAGCCGGGCGTTCCGGACCGCATGACCGACCAGCGGGATCCCGGCAACGGTCCGGAGGTTCTTGCCGGGCACCCGCGAGCTCCCGCCGCGGGCCGGGATCAGGAACAGGATCGTGCCGCTCATCGAAGCCACGTCTCGAGGTTCGCGGCGATCCGTTCGCTCGCCGATCCCGGCTCGAAGTGAGCGTCCGTGAAGGCCGCCGCGTCGGCTTCCGTGAGCACCCCGGCTGCCGCCGCATCCAGCGCCGCGAGCAGGCTGGCGCCGTCGCGGACGGAGAGGGCGACCCCCGCCGGGACATAGCCGAGCAGGTCGGCGCCGGCGAGGCCGTCGGCCAGCAGGTTCGGGGTCCGGGTCACCACCGCCTCCGTGAGGACCGTCGAGTGGATCCCGAGATGGACGTCGGACGCCGCGAGGAGCCGGTACAGGTCGATCGACTGGATGATCGTGATCCTCGGCGGGGTGAACCCTCGTGCGGCCGCGACGCCCTCGATGATCCGGCGGTAGGGACCCTCGTCGGGTTCGCCGGGATGGAGCTTGACGACGATGTGGACGCCCGGCAGCGGACGATCCATGAGGGCGGCCAGGGCGATCGGGTAGTGGAACCGGCGGTAGAGACCGCCCCAGGTGCCGGACACGAGCACGACCCGCTCGTCGTCGGCGATGCCGAGCTCCGCCCGGATCCGGGCCCGCGCGGTCGGGTCCGGCGCGACCAGGTCGAGTCGCGGCGAGCCACCGACGATGACCTCGTCGTCGCGGTAGACGCTCGCCTCGCGCAGGAGGTCGCGCTCCCAGCGCCCGAACACGAAGGTCCGCTGGGGCAGGCGAAGGCTGTCGGGACGGGCCGCGTGGATGTAGCCGTTGTGATGGGGGTAGATCATGCCGTGCTGGACGGCCGCGACCGGTATCCCGGCGGCGCGGGCGGCGGCCATCCAATCCTGGCGGTGATACTCGTCGGCAAGGACGATGGCGGCCGGCTTGATCCGCTTGATGAAGCGTTCGATCCGATCGATCGAGCCGGTCATCCCGGGCAGCCAGCGCGACGCCACGGTGGCGACCTCGGAGGCGAGCAGCGGGCCGAGGTCGATGCCGAACGCGTCGATCGGGCTGTCGAGCGAATCGCGCCAGGCCGCAAGCGCCGGATCGATCGCTGGCGGGGCCACGAGAGCCGGGGCAGCACCGGAGGCTGCGCGTGCCAGGGCATCTGGGGCATGGGCGCCGGGGG
>DATAIW010000405.1:0-1831 GCA_036262455.1 Candidatus Limnocylindrales bacterium
CAGGCCCGCGACGTCGAGGACGCCGAACGTGGCATGCGTCCCGGTCCGGGCCCAGCCGGCGTCGTCGAGAGCCCCCAGCGTGGCCACCGTCGTCGAGCGGGCGTCGGCGTACGCCGCGAGGAGCCGGTCGAGCGACGCCTCGGGCTCCGCGGTCCAGCGGTCGGGCTCGACCCACGGCCAGCTCGGATGATCCTCGGTCTCGAGCTGGGCGAGGCGGGGATGCCAGACCTCGATCTCGACCGCGATCAGGTGACGGACGACGTCCGACGGCGTCCACTCGCCCGGCGCCGGCGGTTCCGGAGACGCCGTTCGGGCGGCAGCCGCGAGCCGGCCGGGGACGGCCGCGACCGCGTCGAGCAGCCGCGCGCGCTCGTCCATCATTCGAGGTCGAAGATCGTTGCGTCGCTCATGCGCCCATTGTCGGCGCCCGGTCGCTCGAATGCGATCTCGCTGATCGGCGACTGGCGAGCCCCCTACGGCATTCGGCGGACCCGGCTATGGCACGATCGCCCACCGGCCATCCTCATCGGAGCCGGGGTCGGCGAACCCGCCTTCGGTCACGATGCCCGAATGAACCCGTCCGACCTCTACCGCACGCTGCAGGTCGATCCCGAGGCCGAGTTCGAGGTGATCCGGGCGGCCTATCGGGTCCTCGCGGCGAAGCATCATCCGGACGTCGGCGGGTCGGCCGAGACCATGGCCAGGATCAACTCCGCCTGGACGACCCTGTCGGATCGGGCCGCCCGCGCAGCCTACGATCACCAGCGCCACCTGCGCGACGGAGCCGCCCGGTGGGACGCGTACGGCAAGGCTGCCCGGCCGACCTCGGCTGACGCGGGGACGATCCTCGAGTTCGGGCGCTATGCCGGCTGGGCGATCCCCGATGTCGCATGGACCGATCCCGACTACCTCGAATGGCTCGTCCGGACCCCGAACGGCCGGCGCTACCAGCTCGAGATCGATCTGGCGCTCGGCCATGGACCAGCGACCGCGCCGCAGGTCGACCCGATGGTCCGCGCCAACAAGCGCGGGCGCCACCACTGATCGCCGGTCAGCCGCCCAGGTGGCGGATCGCGACCGCCGCGTAGAGGGCGACACCGACGGACATCGCCTCCTCGTCGAACACGACGAGGTTCGAGTGGTTGTGCGGTGCCGTGGCCGGGTCGAGGCCGTCCGGCCGGGCACCGAGGTAGGCCATCGCGCCGGGCACCTGCTGGAGGACGTACGAGACGTCCTCGGCGCCCATCCGCGGTGACGGCATCTCGACGACCCGCTCGGCGCCGATCAGCCCGCGCGCGGTGTCCTGGACGAACGCGGTGAACGCGGGGTCGTTGACCGTCACCGGGTAGCCCGGCTCGAGGTCGACCTCGGCGGTCGCGGCGTGGGCGGCGGCGATTCCCTCCGCGACCCGCCGGACGCCGGCCCGGACCTCCGCCCGGGTGGCCTCCGACACCGTCCGGATCGTGCCGAACAGGAAGGCAGTCTCGGGGATGATGTTGTTCGTCGTGCCGGCGGTAATCTGGGCGATCGTGACGACGGCGGGGTCGAAGACGTTGATCCGGCGGGTCACCATCGCCTGGAGGGCGAGGACGATCTCGGCCGCGACCGTGATCGGGTCGACCGCGGCGTGGGGCTCGGACGCGTGGCCGCCACGGCCCCGGACGGTGATCCGGATGACGTCGGTCGCGGCCATCTGGGGCCCGGGCCGGATGTGGATCTGGCCGGTCGGGTAGCTCGTCGAGATATGGACTGCGAGGGCGCCGCTCGGGCGCTCGCCGCCGGTCGCGGCCGCAGCGTCGAGGAGGGGCTCCTCGACGCTGCGGCCGCGACC
>DATAIW010000406.1:0-9944 GCA_036262455.1 Candidatus Limnocylindrales bacterium
GCATCCTCGACGCCGACCACTCGAACATGGCGTACGCGGTCCGGCGGGCCAAGCGTGAGGGCGCCGACCGCTTCCACATCGACATCATGGACGGCCATTTCGTCCCGAACCTGACCTTCGGGGCGAAGATGATCAAGGGCATCCGGCCACGGACGGAGTTGCCGCTCGACGCCCACCTGATGATCAGCGACCCCCTCCAGTATGTCGACGAGTTCCTCGATGCCGGCTGCGACTCGGTCACGATCCACGCCGAGGTCGACCCGGCCCAGATCGAGCCGACGCTGCGGAAGATCCGGGCCGCCGGCCGGGCGCCGGGTCTGGCGGTCAAGCCGAAGACGCCGCTGTCAGCGCTCGAGCCATACCGCGGCCTCTTCGACATCGTCCTCGTCATGACCGTCGAGCCCGGGTTCGGCGGCCAGTCGTTCATGAAGGACGTCGCGGCCGAGAAGATCCTCGCCGCCCGCCAGTACCTGGCCCACAAGCCGGTCGAGGGCGAGGTCCAGGTCGATGGCGGCGTCAATCGCGAGTCGGCCGAGTTCGTCGGTGGGCTCGGGGTCGACATCCTCATCGTCGGCTCCGTGCTGTGGATCAAGGGCCGCAACATGGGCCGTGAGATCCGCCTCGTCCGGGCTCTCGCCGACGAGGGCTACCAGTACCGCCTCAACGACGGCAAGCCGCCGATCCCGCGCGACGCGATGGTGATGTTCGCCCAGCTCCCGAAGCACCTTGCCTGGTCGTTCATGCTCGACATCGAGAAGGGCGGGATCCCGGTCATCCCGCTCCGGGGAACCGGCCAGTTCAACCCCGACGGCGTGCGCGACTACGACCTCCTCGTCCCCGCATCGGCCGAGGCTCTGACGATCGAGCGCCACACGGCCGATCGCGAGCGCTACCTCGCCGCAGCCGCGCGCTGGCGCGAGGAGTACATCGCCGAGTTCGGGATCAAGCCGCCGGAGACCCTTCGCCCGATGTCCGACTGGTCGCGGGTGCGGCCGCCGCAGCAGTGAGGGCGCTCCTCCAGCGGACCACCAGCGCCCGCGTCCGGGTGGCAACAGAGGTCGTCGGCGAGATCTCGGCCGGCCTCGTCGTCCTGCTTGGCGTCGGGCCGGACGACGACGACGCAACGACCGACGCGCTCGCCCGGCGCGTGACCGAGTTGCGGATCTTCGACGACACGGCCGGCCGGACGAACCTGTCGCTGGTCGACGTGGGCGGCGCCGTGCTCGTGGTGAGCCAGTTCACCCTGTATGCGGACACCCGTCGCGGCCGCCGGCCGGGCTTCACCGGCGCCGCGGCTCCGGAGCTCGCCGAGCGTCTGTATCTCCGGTTCGCGGGCGCCCTCCGCGACCTCGGCCTGACGGTCGCGACCGGCCGGTTCGGCGCGGTGATGGCCGTCGAGCTCGTCAACGACGGCCCGTTCACGATCTGGCTCGACACCGCGGACCGCTGATGGGCCTGCTCCTGTTCGCCGGCCTGGCGACGTTCGGCGCAACCGTCGCGATCGGGATCATCGCCGCCGGGACGCCACGCCCGAGCGGTGCTGCGGTCCCGATGCCGCCGTCGCGACGGATGGCCGTCATTCTGTTCGCCCTCGCGAGCGGCGGCGGCCTCTGGGGGGTCTTCGTCGCGCTCCTGGCTGCCGCGTCCGGCTCGAAGGGCGGCGGCGCCTCGGCCCGCGACGTCGCCGGGGCCCCGCTCGTCGCCGTGCTCCCGATCGTCGGCGCCGTCGTGGCGCTCGTCCTGATGATGCGGGCATTCAGTCGGGTCGATCCGTGGATCCTCGGTCGCTCGATCCGGTTCATCGTGCCGGAGGTCGTGCTGGCGATCGTCGCGGCGATCCTCACGGTGGTCCTGGACGGGCCGGCCGCCGAGATGGAGGCCGGGCCGTTCCTCCTGCTTGGCTTCGTCAGCACGGGCGCGGCCATCTGGCTTGGCGTCCTAGGCGTCGGCTCCGTCCAGGCGCTCGCAGTGCTCGATGGGTCCGCGCCGGATGACTCGGTGGTCCGGGCCGAGATCGACCGAGTCTTCAAGCGATGCGTCCCGTTCGTGATCGCGTCGATCGCATCAGCGGCGCTCGCGATCCTGCTCGTGTCGTCCCGACTCTGACCGGAGGATCGCGGTCGGGTCCGGGCAGTCCGGCCACGCTCGACGGGTCGACGCTCAGGACAGTCGCCATCTGGCCAGATATGCGCCACAGGACCCTTCGGTCGCACTCGGACCAGCATCAAAGCCAACGACTGGCCCGAGTTAGTCGTCGGCAGCTAACAGGCGCCAAGATCGGACCGACATCGGGCTCGAATCGGGCATCGATCGAGCCCAGTAGTCTGTCGACGAATGTCTGGCCAGGTGCACCTGTCCGCGGCCGTGCGGGCAAGCAGCGGACACACGAACGCCCGGCACGGAGCCGGGCATCAGGTCGAGCGGCGGGCGCCGGATCGGCGCCGAGCGGCTACTTCGCAGCCTTCAGCGAGGTCCGCCGGCAGCGGGTGCAGACGAGGGACTTGGTCTCGTGGCCGTTGCTGTCGCGGACGGTGAACGGCTGGAGGTTCGGCTGGTAGCGACGGTGGGCTCGGACGCGGTTCATCCCCGACGACTGCGGGTTGAAGCCGCCCATCGAGACCTTGCCGCAGATCGCACAGGAGCGGGCCATGTTGTCCTCGAGATCGGTCGGGTGGTGAGATCGCATTCGGGCCCGAGCGCGGACGCACGGGCGTGCCCGGCTGGAAGGCCGCGGCGGGGCGGTATGATAGCACTCGCGTCGCGCGCCTTGCCACAGGCCCGGCGGATCCAGCCTTGAGGGAGGATGCCCGCGGCGTGCCCACCGATCCGTCGACTCCGACCCCCGGTCGTTCGCTCGTCAGCCGTCGAGCGATCGTCGACGTGGTCCGCAGCGCGACGCTCGGATCGTACGGTGTCATCGGCTTTGCCGGCGGCGGATGGTTCGGCGGTATCGCCGAGCGGCTCGGTCTGGCCCCCCGCGGCATCCAGGTCCAGCTGGTGGGCGGCCGCCTCGCGATCGACCTCGACCTCCTCGTGGCCCATGGTCTGCCGATCGCGGAGGTCGCTCGCCAGGTCGATTCTGCCGTCCGCTACGGGATCCGTCGCGCGCTCGACCGAGAACTCGATCGGCTGACGATCCATGTCGACGGGCTCCGGATCGCGCCGTACGACGTGCGGCGGCCCGGGGCCGGGCGGCAGCGGGATGCGCTCGAGGTCGCGCCAGACGATCTCGCCGCGAGCGGAACCGACGTCGCCTGATGGTCCGCCAGCACTGCACCGGAGCCGGCTTCCTCGACGCCATCCGGAGCGCGGTCGCCAACATCGAGAAGCACGTCGACGAGATCAACGCCCTCAACGTCTTCCCGGTGCCCGACGGAGACACGGGCACGAACATGCTGGCGACGGTCCGGGCAGCCCTCGACGCGGCGGAGGCCAGCGGCCGGGACGCCACAGCGGAGCGCGTCGCCGCGGCCGTCAGCCACGGGGCGCTGATGGGCGCCCGCGGCAACTCCGGGGTGATCACCAGCCAGATCCTGCGCGGCATCGCCGAGGGTCTCGCCGGTCGGCGGCGCTTCAACGGCCTCGATCTCGCCAACGCCCTCGCCCTCGGCTCGAAGACGGCGTACGGCGCGGTCGGCAAGCCCGTCGAGGGCACGATCCTGACGGTCATCCGCGAGTCGTCGGCCGCCGCGGTCGAGGCTGCCGAGCAGGATGACGCGATGGAATCGGTCCTGGCCGCGACCGTCGCGGCGGCCGAGAAGTCGGTCGCGCGAACGCCATCGCTCCTCCCGATCCTGCGCGAGGCGGGTGTCGTCGATGCGGGCGGCGAGGGCCTCTTCCGCCTGTTCGAGGGGGCACTGCTGAGCGTTCGGGGCCGGCCCGTCAACGCCGAGTCCAGCGCCGGGTCGGGACGTCTCGAGGGCGAGGCGCGGACGGCGGTCGCGCCGGCGTTCCGCTCGGGCGTGGCGGCGCTCGAGGAAGACGCCTTCGGCTACGAGACGGTCTTCGTCCTCACGGTGGCCGATGGCAAGACCCTCGACGTCCGGGCGATCCAATCACGGCTGGAGGGTCTCGGCAACTCGGTCCTCGTCGGCGGCGATGGGCGGCTGGTCAAGGTCCACGTCCACAACGAGCGACCCGACAAGATCATCGCCTATGGTCTGTCGCTGGGGACCCTGACCCGGATCACGGTCGAGAACCTCGACACGATGGCCGACGACGTTCGCGAGGCGCGCGCGTCGGAGTTCGTCGGCGATGCCTCCGCGGCGGAGGGTTCCGGCCATCGGTCACGTGGCGCCGACAGTTCAAGCGAAGCGGCGCGCGGCGCGGCCGGCGCGGTCGCGGTCGAAGCGCGGCCCACGGTCGTACCCGGGACGGCGCCGGTCAACATGGACGATCTGCCGAAGCCGGGTCGGAACGGTTCGGACCCGTCGTCGGACGGTCGACCCGCGGAAGGTCCGAGCGAGGACACGGTCTCGGTCGACCCGGCGCTCGGGCCGGCGATCGTTGCTGTCGTTGCGGGTGACGGCCTGGAGAAGCTGTTTCGCGATTTCGGCGTGGCTCACATCCTGCGTGGCGGCCAGACCGCCAATCCGAGCACGGGCGAGCTGCTGCGGATCGCCCGCCTCGCGCGTTCCCGCGAGGTCATCCTGCTGCCCAACAATCCGAATGTCCGCCTGGCCGCCGAGCAGGCCGCCCGGATCTGCGACGATCGTCGTCTCGTCGTCGTCCCGACCCGCAACGCCGCGGAGGGCTTCGCCGCCCTGCTCGCGTATGACCCCGACGCCGACGCCGCCACGAACGTCGAGCCGATGACGAAGGCCGGCCGCGGTCTCGCCTCGATCCAGGTCACCGAGGCCGTGCGGGACGCCAGGATCGGCGGCAAGCGGGTCAAGAAAGGCCAGACGATCGCGCTCGATCCGGACGACGGTCTCGTGGCGGTCGACAGTGATCGCGACAGGGCCGTCCTCAAGGCGGTCGGGACGTTTTCCGCGGGCGTCGAGCTCGTGACCGTCTACTACGGGGAGGACGCCAGTCTCGCGGAAACCGAGGCGATCTCGAAGCGGATCAGCGCCCAGATCGGCGCCGAGGTCGAGGTCGTCCACGGCGGCCAGCCGCACTATCGCTACCTGATCTCGGCCGAGTAGGGGAGTGACCCAGACCCGGGACGGCTTCCGCCCGCCACCGAGCGGCCCGCGGAAAGCGAAAGCACCGTCGCCGCCACCGCCGCCGACCGACCCCGCCGAGCTCCTCGAGACGATGCTCAATCGCTCGGGGCTGGGTGCCGCCAACGTCCTCCAGCGGGCCGGCCGCCGTCTCCGCTTCCTGACGGTCCGCGAGCTCCTCTTCCACCTGCCGCGGCGCTACGACGACCTGCGCGAGATGCGCAAGCTCGGTGAGCTCCGCTTCATCGAGGAGGGAACGGTCGTCAGCGCCCGGGTCCGCGTCGTCGATGTCCGCGTCGAGCCGTCGTTCCGGCGCCGGATCCAGCGGACCATCGCCGAGTTCGAGGACGAGACCGGCTCGATCGAGGCGACATGGTTCGGGCGGCGCTACATCGAGCGTCGCCTGTTCCCCGGCGCGGACATCATCGTGTCGGGCAAGCTCAAGCATTTCGGTCGGAAGCTGACCCTCGACAACCCGGACTTCCAGCCGATCGGGGCGGAGGGCGAGATGCTCCACGTCGGGCGGATCGTGCCGATCTACCGGTTGACTGCCGGCCTGACGGCCGCGCGTCTCCGGATCGCGATGCGCGAGGCGCTCGATCGGGCCGGCGTCCACTACGAGGAGTACCTGCCCGCGTCGATCGTGGCCGAGGAAGGCCTCGAGGGCATCGCCCGCGCCCTCGAGGATGCCCACTACCCCTCGACATTCGAGGGCCGCGACGCGGCGCTGCTTCGGCTCGCCTTCGATGAGCTCCTCGCCCTCCAGCTCGGGATGGTCGGGCGGCGACGGCAACGCGGTCGGGACGCGGCCCGCCCGATCGCGATCGACGACGCCGCGGACGCGGCGCTCCGTGGCTCCCTGACCGCGGCGCTCGGCCGGAAGCTGACCCGCGCCGTGGCGCTGACCGTCGACCAGGACACGGCGATCGGCGCGATTCGCGACGATCTCGCCCGTGAGACGCCGATGCTCCGCCTGCTCCAGGGCGACGTCGGCAGCGGCAAGACCGCGGTCGCGGCGTGGGCGCTGGCGGCGGCCGCTCGCAACGGCCTCCAGGGTGCGCTCCTGGCCCCGACGGACCTTCTCGCCCGCCAGCATCACGCGACGCTCGCGGCGTTGCTCGAGGACGCCGCGGTGCCGGTCGAGCTGTTGACCGGATCGCAGAGCACCGCCCAGTCGAAGCGCACGCTCGAGCTCGTGAAGTCCGGCCAGGCGCCGGTCGTCGTCGGGACCCACGCCCTCATCCAGGATCGGGTCGAGTTCGCCGCCCTCGGTGTCGTCGTCATCGACGAGCAGCACCGCTTCGGCGTCGAGCAGCGCGGCCAGCTCGAGGCGAAGGCCGGCGGCCACGCCCCGCACGTCCTGCTGATGACGGCGACTCCCATCCCGCGAACGCTCGGCCAGGTCCTGTACGCGGATCTCGACGTGTCCGACCTCCGCACCCCTCCGGAGGGTCGCATCGCGATCCGGACAGGGATCCGCCACCCCGACAACCTCGGCTCGACCTGGGAGCGTGTCCGGGCCGAGGCGGCGGCCGGGAGCCGCACGTTCGTCGTCGTTCCCCTGATCGACGAGGCGGAGCCGGCCGACGACGACGGCGCGGCCAACCCGACGATCTTCGACTCGTCCGCGCCGGCTGCGGAAGCCGAATCGGTCCGCCTCCGTCATCTCCTCGCGCCGCTCCGGGTCGGGATGGTCCACGGCCGGATGAAGCCCGTCGACCGCGACACCGAGATGTCACGCTTCCGCGACGGCGAGCTCGACGTGCTCGTCGGGACGACGGTCATCGAGGTCGGCGTCGACGTCGCGGAGGCGACGATGATGGTCATCGAGGGCGCCGACCGGTTCGGGCTCGCCCAGCTCCACCAGCTCCGCGGCCGGGTCGGTCGCGGCACCACGGAGAGCTTCTGCGTCCTCGTGTCCGACACGATCGACGAGACCGCCCAGGCCCGTCTCAAGGCCGTCGCCGAGATCCGCGACGGCTTCGAGCTCGCCGAGAAGGACTTCGAGCTCCGCCGCGAGGGCGATGTCCTCGGCCTCGTCCAGTCGGGCCTGCCGCGTCTCCGGGTCGCGTCGCTCCAGAACCGCGAGCACGTCGCCCTGGCCAGGCACGCCCGCGACCACGCCGAGGCGCTCCTCGATGACGCGGGCCGGCTCGGACCCGACGCGGCGCCGCTCCTGCGCGAGCTCGAGCGTGGCTGGCTGGCCCGGGTCTGGGCCGGCGAACCTGCGAGCGGAGCGTGATCGATGGCTGACGCCGGACGGGTCATCGCGGGATCGGCGAAGGGGATCCGGCTGCGGGCACCCGGCGCCGGGACGAGGCCGCTGGCAGACCGCGTGAAGCAGACCCTGTTCGCGATCCTCGAGCCGGAGCTCGACGGCGCCCGGGTCCTCGACCTGTTCGCCGGCAGCGGTGCCGGCGGGATCGAGGCGCTGTCGCGTGGTGCGGCGGCCGCGATCTTCGTCGAGAAGGACCAGGGTGCGGCCGCGGTCATCGACGCCAACCTGCGGGCCACCGGGCTCGCGGGCCCGACGGTCGCCGTCATCCGCTGGGACGTGGTCCGCTGGCTGGCCGAGCCGAACGTCGAAGCCGCGTTCGACCTCGTCCTCGTCGATCCGCCGTACGCCGAGACGGAGCTGCTCACGCGCGTCCTCGAGATCCTCGGCGCGGACCATGCCCCGCTCGCGCCCGATGCCCGGGTCGTCGCCAAGCATTTCTGGCGCGATCGGCCGCCCGAGCGGATCGGTAGACTGGCGCACGAGCGGGATCGGCGCTTCGGCGAGACCGCGTTGACGTTCTACCGCCGGACGGGCAGCGAGCCGCCGGCCAGCGAGGAGAGCGGATGACGGTTGCGGTCTACCCCGGCTCGTTCGACCCGATCACGAACGGCCATCTCGACGTCATCGCCCGGGCGACGGCCGTCTTCGATCGGGTCGTCGTCGCCGTCCTGGCGAACCCGCGGAAGGAGCCACTCCTGGCGGCCGACGAGCGCGTCGCCATCATCCGCGAGGCGCTCGCCGCCGGCGCCCCGGGCGTCGCCCCGGAGAAGGTCGGCGTCGAAGCCTTTGATGGGCTGACCGTCGATCTCTGCCATCGGATCGGGGCCGGGTTCATCGTCCGGGGCCTCCGTGCGATCAGCGATTTCGAGACCGAGATGCTCCTTGCCCACAACAATCGGCGGCTCGCCCCCGACGTCGACACCGTGTTCTTCATGACCTCGATCGAGCACAGCTACGTCGCGTCGTCGCTGGTGAAGGAGATCTCGACGTTCGGCGGCGACGTATCTGCGATGATCCCGCCGGCCGCACTCGCGGCCCTGCGGAGGGCAATCGGCCCAGGCTGATCCGGTGCCGCGAACGAGGGGTGGGGATGGACGGAAGCGGAGCGGTCATCGAGACCCGCGGCCTGGTGAAACGGTTCGGGGACGTGAACGCGGTCGACGGCATCGACCTCGACGTCCGGGCCGGCGGCGTCTACGGCTTCCTCGGGCCGAACGGTGCCGGGAAGACGACGACGATCCGGATCTTCGCCGGGCTGCTCTGGCCGACGCGCGGATCGACGCGGATTTTCGGTGAGCCGGTTGCCCCCGAGGCGGCGGTCCTCGCCCGGGTCGGCTCGCTGATCGAGCGACCGGCGCTCTACCCCTACCTGTCGGCGTTCGAGAACGTCCGCGTGTTCGGGACGGCCCATGGCCTCGGGCCCGACGTGCTGGTCCAGCGGGCGGCCGAATCGCTCGATCGGGTCGGGCTGGCGGCGGTCGCGCGACGGCACGCCGGCGGGTTCTCGACCGGGATGCGCCAGCGGTTGGCCCTCGCGATCGCGCTGATCGGCCGGCCCGACCTCGTGATCCTCGACGAGCCGACGAACGGGCTCGATCCGAACGGCGTCGTCGACGTCCGCGAGCTGATCGCTCGACTCGCCGCCGACGGGACCACGGTCTTCCTCTCGAGCCACGTCCTGCCCGAGGTCGAGCAGCTCTGCGACCGGGTCGCGATCCTGCGCGAGGGCCGGATCGTCGCCGAGGGCCCGACCGGCGACCTCCTCGGGACCGGCGAGCGGTTGTACGTCCGCTTTGACACTCCGGCGGAGGCGGCCGCGGCCCTGGCGATCCTCGGCGCGAACGCGACGCCGGCGGACGCCGGACCGACCCATCCGGGATCGGCCCTGATCGTCGACGCGCCGATCGCGGAGGCCTCGCGGATCAACCGGACGCTGGGTGCGGCGGGCCTCTACCCGGCCGAGCTCGCGCCCCGCCGCGAATCCCTCGAGGCGGTCTTTCGCGAGCTCACCTCGGACCACCCGGACGGGCCGCCGCCGACGACCCCGGCGCCGCCACCGGTCGCCGCCGCGCCGACCGCCGGCCCGGCCCGATGACGGCGCTGCTCCGCGCCGACTGGCTGCGCTTCCGGCGCCGGCGCGACTTCTGGATCATCGCGATCGCCGTGGCGCTGATCGGCGGGATCGGCTTCCTGGCGAGCTACCGGAGCGAGGTCCAGGATCCGGCGCCGTTCAACGAGGCCGAGTTCCGCCAGCAGGCCATCGACGGCGGCTTCTTCGAGGGCGTCCCCCCGGAGGAGCTCCAGGCGCAGATCGATCAGTTCGCCGCCGATATGCGCGCCTCCGACGAGCAGAACCGGATCGAGTGGGACCGGGAACAGGCGATCAACCTCCAGAAGTACGACATCGCGCAGAGCCCGTTCACGATCATCGGGGTCGGGATCGCCCCGCTGATCGCGCTGATCCTCGCCGCGAGCCTCGCGGTCGGCGACGAGTTCCGGTT
>DATAIW010000407.1:0-3966 GCA_036262455.1 Candidatus Limnocylindrales bacterium
GATCCTGCCGTCTCTGCCAGCCACATGGCCGGGATGCGTGAACGGCGTTGATCTCTGGTCCTACTGTCCTTTCCCGACCGCGTGCCGCTGACGGGTCGATCGGCCTGTCCTCAGGGGGCCGATGGGCACGACATCCTGTGACGGGACGATCGGAACTGGGACCACATCGCGCAGCGTAGTCCGTCGCGCAAGTGGCCAGATGACGACCCGTCATCTCATGGGTCCATATTTCGAACGGGTGGTCGATTTGCACGCGGCCGCCTATACTGCCGAGTCCCGTGGCCACCGTCTCGATTCCGCGTCGCGAACCGACCGCCGCCATTCCCGGCGGTGACCCGCTGGCGCCCTTCTCGCCGGCCGTCCGGGCCTGGTTCGAGAGTTCGTTCGCCGCGCCGACCCAGGCCCAGACCGAGGGTTGGGCCGCGATCGCCAACGGCCACCACACCCTGATCCACGCGCCGACCGGGAGCGGCAAGACCCTGGCCGCGTTTCTCTGGACCCTCGACCGCCTCGCGGCATCGCCACCCCGCCCGGCGCCCACGAAGGCCGATCCGGGCTCGATCCGCGTCCTCTACGTCAGCCCGCTGAAGGCCCTCACGTACGACGTCGAGCGGAATCTCCGGGCGCCCCTCGCCGGGATCGCGCTCGCGGCGGCGCGGCTCGGTGAGCCGGCACCGGACATCACGGTCGCCAGCCGGACCGGCGACACCCCGGCCGAGGACCGCCGCAACATCGCCCGCCGGCCGCCGGACATCCTCATCACGACGCCCGAATCGCTGTATCTCATGCTCACAAGCCAGGCCCGCGAGGTCCTCCGCGGGGTCGAGCACGTGATCGTCGATGAGGTCCACGCGATCGCCGGATCCAAGCGCGGCGCCCATCTTGCCCTCAGCCTCGAGCGCCTGGACCACCTCGTCGCCGAGCGTCAGGGCTCGACACCGCCGCAGCGGATCGGCCTCAGCGCCACGCAGCGGCCGCTGGAGCTCATCGCCCGGTTTCTCGGCGGCGTCGGGCCGGACCGCGCGGTCACGATCGTCGACGCCGGCAGCCGCAAGGCGCTCGACCTCCAGGTGATCGTCCCGATCGAGGACATGACGAAGCCCGGCGAGCTGCTCCCGCTCGATCAGCAGCCGGGCGGGCCGGCGACCGCGCCCGAGGCGCGCGTCAGCATCTGGCCGGCGATCCACCCCCGGATCCTCGAGCTCATCCGGGAGCACCGCAGCACGATCGTCTTCACGAACAGCCGGCGCCTGTCGGAGCGACTCGCCCAGCGCCTCAACGAGCTGGCCGGCGAGGAGCTGGTCCGGGCCCACCACGGATCGGTTGCGCGCGAGCAGCGCGTCCAGATCGAGGAGGACCTGAAAGCCGGTCGCTCACCGGCGATCGTCGCGACGAGCAGCCTCGAGCTCGGGATCGACATGGGGGCGGTCGATCTCGTCATCCAGGTCGAGAGCCCGACATCGGTCGCCCGTGGCCTGCAGCGGGTCGGGCGGGCCGGCCACCAGGTCGGCGCCCCGAGCAAGGGCGTGATCTTCCCGAAGTACCGTGGCGACTTGCTGGAGGCCGCGGTCGTCACCCGCCGGATGCATGAGGGCGCGATCGAAGCGACCGCCATCCCCCGGAACCCACTCGACGTGCTTGCCCAGCAGGTCGTGGCGATGACGGTCATGGACAGCTGGACCGTCGACGACCTGCTCGCGACGATGACCCGGGCGATGCCCTACGAAACGCTGAGCCGGGAGGTCCTCGAGGGGGTGCTCGGCATGCTCTCGGGCGCCTACCCGAGCGACGAGTTCGCCGAGCTCAAGCCTCGGGTGACATGGGACCGGGCCACCGACGTGATCGCCGGCCGTCGGGACGCCCGGGTCGTGGCCGTGACGAGCGGCGGGACGATCCCGGACCGCGGGTTGTTCGGGGTGTTCATGGTCGGCGAGGCCGGGACGCCCGGCCGGCGGGTCGGCGAGCTCGACGAGGAGATGGTCTACGAAAGCCGGACGGGCGAGGTGATCACGCTCGGCGCCAGCAGCTGGCGGATCGAGGAGATCTCGCACGACCGGGTCACGGTCTCGCCGGCGCCCGGCGTGCCCGGCAAGCTGCCGTTCTGGCACGGCGATGCGGTCGGGCGGCCGATCGAGCTCGGGCGAGCGCTGGGCGCGTTCATCGGCGAGGCGGAGGCCGACCTCGGCCGCGGTCCGCGCGGGCGAACGGCCGTGATCAAGCGACTCCGCGACCACCACCACCTCGACGCCTGGGCTGCCGAAAACCTGGTCGCGTACCTCGAGGACGAACGCGAGGCCGCCGGCGCGCTTCCGACCGACCACCGGATCGTCGTCCAGCGATTCCGCGACGAGCTCGGCGACTGGCGCCTCGTGCTTCTGACACCGTTCGGCGGCCGGGTGCACGCGCCGTGGTCGCTCGCCCTGGAGGCGCGCCTCGGCGAGCGGCTCAGCGCCGAGATCCGGACGATCTGGTCCGACGACGGGATCGCGATCCGCCTGCCGGACGGCGACGACGTCGTCGGGATCGCCGAAGAGCTGCTCTTCCCCGATCCCGAGGAGGTCGAGGACATCGTCGTCGGCCAGGTCGCGTCATCCGCGCTGTTCGCCTCGCGCTTCCGCGAGAACGCGGCCCGGGCTCTCCTCCTTCCCCGGCGCCGGCCCGGGACGCGGACCCCACTCTGGCAGCAGCGCCAGCGAGCCGCGGACCTGCTGGCGGTGGCATCCCGATACGGGAGCTTTCCGATCCTCGTCGAGACCTATCGCGAGGTCCTGTCCGACGTCTTCGACCTGCCGGCCCTGCGCGAGGTCCTCGGCGGGATCGCCCGCCGCGAGATCACGATCCACAGCGTCGAGACCCCGAAGGCGAGCCCGTTCGCGAGCTCGCTCCTGTTCGACTATGTCGCGGCCTACATGTACGACGGCGATGCTCCGCTCGCCGAACGTCGCGCCGGCGCCCTGACCCTCGACCGCGATCTCCTCCGCGAACTGCTCGGCCAGGAGGAGCTCCGCGAGCTGCTCGACCCCGAGGCCCTGGCCGATCTCGAGCTGAATCTCCAGTCGCTCGCCGAGGACCGCCAGGCCGCGACCGCGGACCAGCTCCACGACCTGCTCCGCCGGCTCGGCGACCTCTCGGCCGGCGAGATCGCCGCCCGCTGCGAAGGCGGTGCCGCTGCCGGCGACGCGTGGTTGACCGAGCTGATCGGGTCGCGCCGAGCCGTCGCGGCGCGGATCGCCGGCGACGACCGCTGGATCGCGATCGAGGACGTCGCTCGCTACCGCGACGGGGTGGGGGTGTCGCCGCCGACCGGCGTCCCGGCCGCGTTCCTCGGCCCGGCCGTCGGCGCGCTCGATGGGCTGCTGGCGCGCTTCGCCCGGACCCATGGCCCGTTCCTCACGCCGGAGCCCGCCCGCCGCTGGGGACTGCCGTTCGGCGTGGTCGGCGACGCGCTCGAGCGCCTGCTCGATGCCGGGACGATCCTGCGCGGCGAGTTCCGGCCCGGCGGCGCGGAGCGTGACTGGATCGACCCCGATGTCCTCCGGCTGCTGCGCCGCCGCTCCCTGGCCCGCCTCCGCAAGGAGGTCGAGCCGGTCGACCCCGCCGCCTTCGCCCGGTTCCTGCCGGCCTGGCAGGGGGTCGCGGCGATCGGTGAGGCGCCGGTGCCCCTCCGCCAGAACGCGGCCCTGGAGCGCCTCGCCGAGGTGATCGACCAGCTCGCCGGCGTGGCGCTGCCCGCATCGGTCCTCGAACGCGACATCCTGCCGGCCCGCGTCCCGGGCTACCAGCCGCGCCTCCTCGACGAGCTGGGTGCCCTAGGCGAGGTGACCTGGGTGGGGCGGGGGAGCCTCGGTCGCGACGACGGCCGGATCGTCCTCGTCCGGCCGGGTCGTGAGCTGCTCCGCCCGTCCGGGCCCGTGGACGCGGATGCCCGGCCGGCCGATCTGCGGCACGAGAAGATCCGCGAGCACC
>DATAIW010000408.1:0-5182 GCA_036262455.1 Candidatus Limnocylindrales bacterium
GGACGTCGTGCAGGACGCTTTTCTCGGCGTCTGGCGCAACGCGGGTCGCTATGTCGAGGGGCGCGGGAGTGTCAAGACCTGGGTCCTCTCGATCGTCCACCACCGGGCGGTCGACGCCGTCCGACGGCGCCGCCCGACGACCGAGCTGCCGGAGCGCGAGGACGTCCCACCGCCCGCTCTCCAGTCGCCCGACATCTGGCACGACGTCGCGGCCGGCCTCGACCGCGAGGAGATCGCCGCCGCGATGAGGACCCTGTCGGACGTCCAGCGCGAGGCGATCGAGCTCGCGTACTGGGGCGGCCTCACCCAGCAGGAGATCTCCGAGCGGACCGGAACGCCGCTCGGCACGGTGAAGAGCCGCGTCCGGCTCGGGCTGCTGTCCCTGGACGACGCTCGGGCGTGAACCTCGCGAGGCTCGTTGGCGACTCGCCTGTCAGCCCTCCACGACAGCACGCAGCCGCGCGGAGATGTGCCGCGAGGCCCGAACGGATGGGGTTTCCTGCCATCCGTCCAGGGTGGCGACCTTCGGCGCGCTTCCCGCGATGATCGGCCGGAGCCGTCGCCGCTGCTGAGCGTGGATCGGGCCGTGGCGTGCTCATTCGGAGCCGTTCGACCCGCCTGCAACACCCGACATCGCGCCCAAGGTCTTCTCACGCGACTTCTGGCAGGAAAATCGTCGCATCCGATCCGATCCTCCGGCGGCGCGACCATCGCGCCGGGCAGGTCGCTACATCACCTGCTTCCGGATCGACAGGATCGCCCGGTCGACGGTCGAGATCTTGACGAACCAGTTGACATCCATCTCCTGAGTGCCGGTGCCGTAGCGCAGGACGAACGCGCCGACCGGTGGCGGGACCGTCCACTCGACGCGGATCAGCGGCAGAGCGCTGAACGTGCCATCGGTGTCGAGCGATCGGGCGAGCGCATCCAGCTCCGGGACCAGCTCGGGTGGGAAGCCGCGCAGGCGGGGCTCGCCGTTGTCCGAGACCAGGCCCGTCCGCAGGTCCATCCGCCAGAACCAGTCGTCGGCGAGGTCATCGGTCGCGCCGAACGCGGGCATGCCTTCGGCGCTGATCTCGCACATCCCGCCGTCGCACCTGCCACCGACGAGGAGCCGTTGATACGGTCGGCCGTCGAACGTCCAGACGCGGTCCGCGATCGCCGCCGCGATCTGTGGCGTGCGCATCTCGGCCGGATCCCCGGCCGGCGCGGCGCGGAGGATCGCCAGGATGTCGTCGGCCGTGTAGGGCTTGCCGGGTCCGCCCGGCCCCACGGTTGCGAGCACTCGGAGGGTCGGCGTCGGCGGGGCAAGGGTGTACGGCGCCTTGACGAGGGGTGGGTCCGCGGTCGGACCGACGACCATCGACCCGCAGGCAGCCACGACCAGCCCGAGCGCCACGATGCTGGCCGCGGCGCGGCTCATCCGGATCAGCCGGCCTCGCTGGTCTCCACGGTGCCGCGACGATCGGCGCGGGCCCGGTCGAGGGCGCCGAGGGCGGCGGCCATGACACCTTCGGCATCGCTGCCGTCGGTCGGGAAGCGGGCGACACCGGCCGTCACCGAGATCGTCCGACCGTCGGTCGCGGGCAACTCGGCGACGCCGTCGAGGACGCGCTGGGCGACCATCGCCCCGGCCGACCCGGGGGCAACGAGCAGGAACTCGTCGGCGCCGTATCGGGCGACCGTGTCCACCAGGCGAACGGATCCGGACAGCACCGCGGCCACGGAGCGGAGGATGTCGTCGCCGGCATCGCGACCTGCGGCCGCGTTCACCGCGGTGAAGTCGTCGACGTCGAAGATCGCGACCGACACCTCGCCGCCCTGGCGACCTGCCCGCGCCAGCTCGAGCTCGAGGACGCGCGAGACCGTCCGGAGGTTGGCGAGCCCGGTCAGGGGATCGGTGTGGGCGAGGCGCTCGAACCATTCCGAGCGCTCCGCGACGGTCGAGGCAAGACGCGCCCGATCCACCGCGAGGGCCGCCAGGTCGGCCACCAGGCCCAGGTACGTCGGGTCGGCGGCATCGGCGGACGCATCGTCCGCGAACGTCACGGCCAGCGCGCCGAGCGCCTCCTCGACCCCGGCCCGGGTCACGATCAGGGGCCGGGCGATCGTCGGGCCGGATCGGGCTTCGGTCCGGTCGCGGCCGGCGATCGTCAGCGGGTGGGCCGGGTCGGCGACCCCGGCGACCGCCGCCTGCTGGGCCGCCTCGTCGAGCCCGATCGTCAGCGTCAGCTCGGGGTCCGGTCGATCGGGATCCTGGAGGCTGACCATCGCGCTGGTCGCGCCGAGGGCCGCGATCGCGGCGCCGACGAGCGTGCCGATCCCGTCGTCGAGGTCTGCGCCGCGGACGGCGGCTGCCACACCGGCGGCGAGGGCGTCGAGCGGAGCGGGTCGGTCGGGCTGGTCTGGCACGGAGGAGTCTCCTGGACGCGGATCGGGCACGGAGGCGAGCGGTCGCGCGGTTCGCGCACACGCGGCCGCCGCATCGTACACCGCACCGCGACGCACCAGACCACCCCTCGGATGAGGGATGCGAACGGCCCCCGTCGGGCTCGTCGCCGTGCCTATACTCGGCGCGTGAAGCTCGTCGTCGCGATCGTCCACCACGAGGACGCGGGTGCCCTCGTCGACGCCCTCCTGGATCGAGAGTTCCGGGCGACCCGGCTCTCGAGCTCGGGCGGATTCCTGAAGCAATCGAACACGACGGTGATCCTCGGGGTCGAGGACGACGCGATCGACGAGGTCCTCGGCATCGTCCGCGAGACGTGCCACTCCCGGACCCAGGTCGTGAACCCGATGCCGCCGATCATGGAGCCGGGCGAGTTCTTCATGCCGTACCCGCTCGAGGTCGAGGTCGGCGGGGCGACGGTCTTCGTGCTCCCGGTCGAGCGGTTCGAACGAATCTGAGGCCTGCGGGAGGGCCGCGCTACGCTGCGACGATGACGGATGACTGGGTCGCGGCGCTCGAGCGGGACGCGCCCGATCTCGTCGCGGCATGGCGCGGGATCGAGGCCGGTCGGTTCGTCACGGTCCGCCGCGAGGTCCGGCGACGGGCCGGCCCCGGATCGGCCGATCCCATCCTCGCCCAGCTCGAGGTCACGGCAACCGCCCTCACGGCGATCATCGCGACCTTGCCCGACGACGCGTTCGCGATGCCCGGTGGCGAGGCCGACTGGACGGTGGCCGAGGCGATCGGCCACGACGCCGCGGCGCGCGCGGGATTGGTCATGGCCGGTGCCCTCGCCGCGTCGGGTCGCTGGCCGGCGGACGTGCCGACGGTCGTCCCGAGCGTTCCGGGGCCCGCCGAGTCCGGCCGGGACGAACTCGTCCGGAAGGTGCTTCAGAGCAAGCGAATCATTGCCCGCTCCGCCGGAACGATCGTCGGCCACGAGGCGGATCCCTGTCCGCTCGACCACCCGCTCGTCGGCCGGTTGCGCTGCGGCGAGTGGCTCCTGTTCGCGGGCGTCCACGACGTGATGCACCTCGAGCAGCTCCACCGGATCGCTGCGACGCTCGAACCCGCGCCGCAACCGTCACCCGGCCAGCCCGTCGGCTAACATCGCAGCGACCGCCGCCAGGAGACCGCCCGTGCTCGATCAGACCGCCAGCGCCTCCGCCAACCGACGAGTCTTCCGCTCGAAGGTCGACGGCCTCCGGCCGACCTACGGCTTCGAGGACGTGTCGCTGGCGCCGGGCACCGACACGATCGAGCCGGCCGATGTCGAGCTCGGTCAGGAGTTCTGCGGGATCACCCTCGGCATCCCGATCATCGCCTCGGCGATGGACGCGGTCGTCGACCCGCGGTTCGCCGGCGCGCTCGCGGCACTCGGTGGTCTCGCGATCCTCAACCTCGAAGGAGTCCAGACCCGCTACGAGGATCCCGACGAGATCCTCGGGCGGATCGCGGCCGCGGCCGACGGCGACGTCCAGGCCCTGCTCGCGGACGTGTACGCCAGCCCGATCCGCGAGGAGCTGATCGCCCGCCGGCTCGACGAGATCCATGCCGCCGGCTCGAAGGCCGCCGTCGCGGCGACCCCCGGTGCGGCTCGCCGCTTCGGCCCGTTCTGCGCCGAGCACGGTGCCGACCTCTTCCTCGTCCAGAGCCAGGTGTCCTCCGCCCGCCACCTGGCGTCCGGCTACGACCCGCTCTCGCTCGAGGAGTTCACCCGGTTCATGCCGATCCCGGTCGCGGTCGGCAACACGACGAACAGCGAAGCCGCCTTCGCCCTCATGGAGCAGGGCGCCGCCGCTGTCTTCGTCGGGGTCGGTCCAGGTGCCGCGTGCACGACCCGCGAGGTGCTCGGGATCGGCGTTCCGCAGGTCACCGCGATCAGCGACGTGGCCGCGGCGCGCGATGCGTTCCACGCCGAAACCGGCCGCTACGTCCCGGTCGTCGCCGACGGCGGGATGCGCCGCGGCGGCGAGTTGGCGAAGGCCATCGCCGCGGGCGCCGACGTCCTGATGATCGGCTCTCCACTGGCCCGCGCCGACGAAGCGCCCGGACGTGGCATGAACTGGGGCATGGCCGCCCCCTCGCCGACCCTGCCGCGCGGGATCCGGATCAAGGTCGGGACGGTCGGGTCCCTGGAGCAGATCCTGCTCGGGCCGGCCCATGTGACCGACGGCTCGGAGAACCTCATCGGCGCCCTGCGCCAGTCGATGGCCGCGCTCGGGGCCGCGACGATCCGCGACATGCAGCGGGTCGAGATGGTCTACGCGCCGTCGGTCGCGACCGAGGGCAAGTCCTGGCAGCGGAGCCGCTGACGGCTCGCGACGACCGGCCCGACGAGCCGGCGCGCGCAGCCCGCCCTTCTTCGGGGCCGGCGCGCGGCACCGAGCGCGTCGCCGCCCTCGACGACCTCCTCGCCGGCGACAGCCGATTCGCTCGTCTCCGGACCCGCGGCCGGCGGAGCGGCGAATGGCGTCTCGTCACGGTCGGCTTCGTCAACGAGCCCGACGGCTCGATCCTCGTCGCCGCGGGCGCGCCCGACAGCCAGTGGGCCCGGAATCTGCTGGACGATCCGACCGTCGAGGTCGTGGCCGGCGGGCGGTCCTACCTCGGCGTTGCGGAGGCCCTCGACGATCGCGACCCACGCCGCGGCCGTGCCGTGCGCGAGCTGATCCTGCGCTACGGGACGCCGTCCGAGGGGCTCGGCAGCGGCCCGATCTTCGTCATCCGGCC
>DATAIW010000409.1:0-13922 GCA_036262455.1 Candidatus Limnocylindrales bacterium
GCGCCAACATCACCCCCGAGGATGTCGGCAAGACCGCGCTCTACCTCGCGTCGGACCTGTCGTCGGCCGTGACTGGCGAGGTGATCTACGTCGACGGCGGGTTCAGCGTGATGGGCGTACCGAGCGGCGACTGAGGGCGGCAGGGCGGCCAAGGCGGCCAAGTCGGCGCGGCGAAGCCGGCGCTCGGGTCACCTACCACCCGCCGTAGTTGAAGTCAGGCCGACCTCGACGTCATCGCGAGATTCGGGCTGAAACCGGCCGAAACGGGCGTCACCCACTCCCCCGGGTGGTAATGGCGAACCAGGGCTGGATCCGGCGGCCACGCACCACTCCCCGTGGTGGATGACACGACCCGGAGATCGAGCGCTACGGATCCGGCACTGGCCCGGGCAATCGTCGTGCGCCGCAGAGCCGGATTGCCCATACGCCAGCCGGGGTGGCAGTGGAGCGAGGATCATCTTCATCCGCTCGCGTGCGCGGCATATGACGAAGATCCAACCAGGTCCCGTGCGTGGCAGGGTGGGCATGGAGGGGTCTGGCTCGCCCGAGTGCCACCTCCAGTGACGTATGGTGAAATCCGGGGGCGACGCGCTCAGGTCGCCCGGGTGAAGTCCTTCACAATCGAGGCGTGGTAGACCTTCGGGCGCTCCTCGACGAGATCGCTGTCGTCGCTGCCGGCGGCACCGTCGAGGTCGACCCACGTGACGTGGGCACGGTTCACCAGGATCGTCTCGAAATGCTCGGTCGTCGGCACGTCGGCCTTGTCATAGGTGATCGTCGCGTCGGTCAGCGGGACCAGGATGTCGCGACCGACGAAGACCGCAGCGGGGTTGCCCGCAGCCAGGCGATCCGCGGCCCCGATCGGGACGTGCAGCGATCCCGACACGACGAACCGGGTCAGCCCGACCCGCGCCCGGTGGACCTCGGTCTTCCGCCGCCGGGAATCGATCCCCCGCCGGCCCTCGACGAGGACGGCGACGATCGAGCCGACCGCGAGGGTGAGGTCCGCGGTCTCGAGCGCTGCGTCGCCGATCAGGTCCTCGATCACAGCACCCCGGATCACGATCCGCGCCACGGAGTTGAGCATGTCGCTGAGGCGGTCGTCGGCAAGGGGGATCGCGCCGTGGATCCGGCGGTCGGCGGTGAAGGCGATCAGGTCGACGGGCATCGTGGCGGCAGCGTGCGGCATGCCGGCGCGATCGGACACGACTCGATGGTCCTGGGACGTGACGCCGGGCCCGACTATTCCGCGGCGCGGATCTCGTAGCGGGCGAGCCGCCAGGATGCCAGCGCGGTGATGACCACGATCGCGACGGCGGCGAACAGGAATCCGTTGGCGCCGACGAGCGAGTCGATCGCCCCGCGCGGCGCCAGCGTCGAGGCCATGCCCCGGATGTACTCGCGGACGCTGAACAGCTGGGTCCCCTTGAGCGCCCCCGACAGGAGCCCTTCCCACAACAGCGAGTAGCCGAGGCCGATGACCAGCCCGCGACTCGTCGCCGCGCTCAGGGCGACGAAGATCGCGCTGTAGACGAACGAGCCGATCAGGACCGCGATGGCGAACGCGAACGTCAGCCCGAGCTCGCGGCTGCCCAACCCGCCGACGAGGATCCCGGCGAGGATCGTCGCCGGGAACAGGAGGACCGCGGTCATCCCCCCGGCCACGACGAACTTCGGCAGGACGATCGCCCAGCGCGGGATCGGCTTGGTGAGGACATGGACCGCGGTCCCGTCGTCGAGCTCGCTGCCGAGCGCCGCCGTGCCGAAGACGAGGGCGACGAGCGGCAGGACGGCCGACACGACCAGGCCTTCCAGCGCCGACGGCAGCGCGCCCGAGCGCGTGCCGCCGATCCGCACGAGCAACCCGAGGAGGACCGGCGCTCCGGCGAGCAGCAGCATCAGGATCGACCGCCGCCGCCCGAGGAGCGAGCGGGCGGTGACCGAGGCGATCGTGACGATGACGTCGAGGAGGTTCATCGCCGCGTCACCAGGTACTCGAAGACACTCTCGAGCGAGTCGTCGGTCGGGGCGACCTCGAAGAGGCGGACGCCGGCATCGCGCGCCACCCGGGCGACGATCCGGGTGAACCCGGAGAACTCCGACACCGAGACGGCGAGCCGGTCGTCGCGCAGCTCGGCGCCGAAGACCCCGGGCTCGGCGAGAAAGGCCGATGCGAGTCGCCGATCGTCCGACGAGCGGACCCGGAACGTGTGCGGCCGGTCGGTCATCAGGCGGCGGATCTCGCGGTAGTCGCCGGCGGCGGCGAGCCGCCCCGCATGGATCACGAGGATCCCGTCGGCGAGACGCTCGACCTCCTCGAGGATGTGCGAGCTGAACAGGATCGTCCGGCCGGCCGCCGCCATCGAGCGGAGGAGATCCATCATGTGCAGCCGCTGGCGCGGGTCCATCCCGTTGAACGGCTCGTCGAGGAGGAGGATCGACGGTTCGTGGACGAGAGCCGCCGCGATCTTGACCCGCTGCCGCATCCCCTTCGAATACGTCCCGACCGCCCGGTCGGCGACGGACGCCAGATCGACCGTGGCGATCGCCCGTTCCGTGGCCGCGGCCGGGTTCGGCAGGCGTTGCAGCCGGGCGGCGAGATCGACGAACTGGCGGCCGGTCAGGAACGAGTGGACGGCCTCGCGCTCGGGGACGAGCCCGATGTCGCGGTAGATCGACGGCTCGTGCCAGGCCGGCCGGCCGCCGATCAGCACCCGACCCGACGACGGCCGGAGAAGGCCCGCCAGCATGTGCAACAGGGTCG
Organism: Candidatus Limnocylindrales bacterium; assembly: GCA_036262455.1. Lineage (GTDB taxonomy): Bacteria > Chloroflexota > Limnocylindria > Limnocylindrales > CSP1-4 > CF-46. The sequence continues at coordinate 2,765 of DATAIW010000409.1, forward strand.
ACTTGCCGGCGCCGTTCGGGCCGAGCAGGCCGGTGATCCCGGAGCCGAGGCTGAAGCTGATGTCGTTGACTGCGACGACGTTGCCGTACCAGCGGGAGACGCGGTCGAGGACGATCGGCTGGTTCGGGTCAACGAGCGTCGGCGACGCGAGCGGCACGGAGGACGCTGGCGCCTGCGTCGGTGACGTCTGCGGGCCGGTCATATCGTGATCCGGGCAAAGCGGCGCAGGATCAGCGCCACGACGACGGCGACCTCGACGATCGCCGCGACGAGGAACGCCCAGTGTGGGAGGTCGACGAAGAGGTACTCCCCGCCGAGCGGCCCACCGAAGACGAATGCGTTCGTTCCGTCGATGATCGTGTTCGGGCTGATCAGGACGAGTCCCGTCCCGACGGCGCTGGAACCGATCTGGATCACGATTCCCGCGATCAGCCCGGGCAGGACGAACAGGGCGATGATCCCCGCGGTCGCGTACGCCCGGCGCGGGGTGTAAGCGGAAATTGCCATCGCGAGCCCGCCGTACAGCGCCGCGATGACCGCGCCCTGGGCGACGACCGGAGGCACGCTCGGCAGGTTCTTGCCGAGGGAGCCCGCGATGTCGGTCGAGAGCAGGATCCGGCCGAGGAACAGGATGATCATCGGGATCAGGAGCAGGACGAGGACCGCGAGCATGAACCCGAGGAGCCGGCCGAGGGCGTAGTCGGATCGGCGCAGGGCCCGGGCGAAGTACAGGGCGAGCACGCCGTGACGCTGGTCGCGCCCGAACAGCTCCGGCGCCTGGGCCGCGCAGAACAGGACGACGATCGCGGTCACCGAGCTGTAGTAGTTGTTGAACCCGATCAGCTCGGTGTCGTCGAGCTGGCGGTCGAACCCGAACCGGGCCGCGATCGTCAGGCCGCCGACGATGATCACCGCCGGCAGGATCGCCATCGTCCCGAAGATGAACGGCGCGGCCTTTGCCCGTCCGCTCCGGCCGATCCCGAACGTCGTCCGGAAGCTGTGCACGACGAGCGATCGGATGGCGTGCGCCCGGCCGAGACGCTGGCCCTCGTAGCGGCGGTAGCCGAGGTCGTAGATGTTGCCGGCACGGGTGACCGGCGGGAGGGCGCTCATCGGCCGACCGCCGGCGGGAGCGTCTCGGCAGAGGGCTGAACGGCGGCGGCGGCGGCCGCCGGATCGTCGCGGAAGAGGTCCTCGAGCCGATGACGGCGCTGCTCCATCCGGACGAGCGCGAGGTCGAGCTCCACGACGGTGTCGCGGACGATGTCGAACGGCGTCTCGTCGACGAGGTCGACCAGGATCGCCGCCCCGTCGACCACGACCCGGAGGCCACGCGCCGTCAGCCGTTCGACGAGCGCCTCGCGCCCTTCCTCGACCTCGACCGCGAGCGAGCCGGTCCGTTGGGTGAACGAGTGGAGCGGCGCCGAGCGGAGGAGCTTGCCGCCCTCGATCGCCACGAGGTGGTCGCAGACCCGCTCGATCTCGCCGAGCAGATGCGAGGCGACGATGACGGCGATCCCGAACTCGGTGCCGGTCCGGTGGATCAGCTCGAGCATCTCGTCGCGACCGGCCGGGTCGAGTCCGTTCGTCGGCTCGTCGAGGAGGAGGAGCCTGGGGTCGTGGACGAGCGCTTGGGCGAGCTTGACCCGCTGCTTCATGCCTGTCGAGTAGCCGCCGATCGCCCGGTAGCGCTCCTCGTACAGCCCGACGTGGCGGAGGACCTCGGCCGTCCGCTCGCGCGCCGCGGCCTTCGGCAGGCCCGAGATCAGGGCGAGATGCGAGACGATGTCGGTCGCGGTCATGTCCGGCGGCAGGCAGTCGTGCTCGGGCATGTAGCCAATCAGCTCGCGGATCTCGATCCCGCGGGTCGCCACCGGGAGGTCGAAGATCGTCGCGCTGCCGGAGGTGGGTTCAAGCAGGCCGAGCAGGATCTTGAGGAGCGTGCTCTTGCCGGCGCCGTTCGACCCGACCAGACCCACGACGCCCGGCTCGATCTCGACCGTCAAGCCGTCGAGCGCGGTGACGCCCCCGGGGTAGCGCTTGGTCAGGGCGGTGGTCGCGATCAAGCTCACGGGCGACAGGGTACCGTCCGGTGATCGCGGGCGTCGCCCGTCCGCGCCGGATGCGAGATGTATTGGGGCCCACGGGTTCTTGAATGGAGTCGAAGGATCGAGCGCATCACGATCGCAGGCGCGAACGCAGACTCGAACCGGCCGTTTCGACGAGCGGCCTCTCGCTGTCGGACAGGCGCTTGCGGTCAGTCCTGAACCGGTCGCTACACTCGGACGCGATGTCCCCCGATGTCGCCGAACGGCAGCTCCTCGGCGCCGAGCTGTGGGAGCGCGGCGATGCGACGACATCGGCCCGCTTCCTGGCCGGCTGGGAGGACGGCGCCACCTTCTGCGCCGCGGTCTGCTCGACCGACCTGGGTCTCGCGTTCTGCCGGGCCTGCCCCACGGACGTTGCCAACCGTGCCCTGGCGAACCGCCGCGCGACCTCCGGCCGCTGCCCGGCCGGCGTCCGCCTGCTCGCCTTTCCGGCACCTGCCGGATCGGTCGACCGCGTCGCCGTCCTGCGGGTCGGACCGCCGACGGCCAGGCAGGCCGTCGCCGTCACCGACCAGGTCCGGGTCGCCCCGACCGCCCTCCGCCGGGCCGCCCGCGAGATGGAGCCCGCCGACGGGCGAGCGTCGCTGTCGGCCGCGCGGCGTCTGCGCGACCCCGCCGGCAACCGCGACTGGCAGGTCGAGCAGCGGGCGCGCGGCGCGGATCGCCGTCGGGCAGCCGGCCAGGCCCTCGCCCAGATGATCGCAACGAGCGAGGAGCTCCATGAGCTCTACCGTGCCTCGCAACGCCAGCGCCGTCAGCTGGACCGCAATCGCCGGCTCGTCGACGGCCTCGCCCGGGCGACCCTCCGCGCCCAGGACGAGGAACGGAGCCGGATCGCCCACGAGATCCACGACACGGCCGCCCAGTCCATGGTCAGCGCCTTCCGCTTTCTCGATGCGGCCCGGGCAGCGAGCGGCGCGAATGGCCACGAGCCGGACCCTCGCCTGGTCCACGCCAGCGAGCGCCTCCAGAGCGCGATCCGCGAGGTGCGGGCCGTCCTCGCCCGGCTCCTGCCGCCGGGTCTCGAGGAGCTCGGACTTGCCGACGCCCTCCGGACCCGGCTCAACACGGCCCACGCCGACGACGGGAGCCACTCAACGACCGGCGCCGTCAGCGGCGACCTGCCCCGCCTCAAGGCCTGGGTGGAACAGGCCCTGTACGGGATGGCGTCGGAGGCGGTCAGCAATGCCGTCCGCCACGGTCAGGCGACGACCATCGGGATCGATCTGGGCGTCGTCCGCGGCCGGGCCGTCGTCACCGTGACCGACGACGGCGGCGGGTTCGATCCGACGACGGTGATCCGGACCGAGGGCAGCGGCCTTGGTCTGGTCGGGCTGACCCGCCAGGCATCATGGCTGGGAGGCTCGGCGCGGATCGTCAGCCGGCCCGGTGGCGGGACCACGGTCCGGATCTCGATCCCGCTCGCACGGCACCTCCGCGGTTCGTCCGGCGACGAGGCCGGATCGGAAGCCGACGCAACGGCCGTCGAGTCGCGTCGCTCGGGCGAGGGCCAGTGATGAGCGGTCGCCCGAGGCAAGCACCGAGGGATGACCGGATGACCGAGCGACGCAGGGTCGTGCTGATCGACGACCACGAGATGGCGCGCCGCGGCCTCGAGTCGATGCTCTCGACCGCGAACTGGATCGACGTCGTCGGCGATGCCGACGACTGCGCCGGGGGCCTCGCTGCCATCGAGCGATTCCGCCCCGACATCGTCCTGCTGGACATCCGCATGCCCGGCACGGACGGGCTCGCGTGCCTCGACCGGATCAAGGCGCGAGCGGACCCGGTCGCCGTCGTCATGGTCACGCTCTACGACGACCGCCGCTACGTCCTCGAGGCGATCCGTCGCGGAGCGGCCGGCTACCTGCTCAAGGACGCCTCGACCGACGACGTGATCGCGACGCTCCAACGCGTGGCCGACGGTCAGCTCGCGATCGATCCACAGCTCCTCCGCGAAGCCCTGACCACCCGCGACGACCTGCCCGCCCGGGCAACCCCGCGGCAACGAGCGGAGGCGTACAGGGTGACCCCGCGCGAGCACGACGTCCTCGCCCTGGTCGCCGAAGGCCTGACCAACAAGGAGATCGGGTCGCGGCTGTCGATCAGCGAGGACACCGTCAAGAAGCACGTCCAGAACATCATCTGGAAGCTCCGCGCTGCCGACCGGACGCAGGCCGCGATCACCGCCTTCCGGATGGGCCTGCTCGAGGACGCCTGACGATGGCCGGCCGATCCGCGCCGGGCGCGTCATTCATCTGACCGGCGGATCCGGACCGCCGTCGCTGGGCGTACGCTCCGCGCATGTCCGATGCGGAGAAGGTCGTCCGGCACCGCGCGCCGATCATCCTGGTCGTCGATGACGACGAGTACGTCCACTCGACGCTCGCCGCGGCCATGCGCAGCCTGCGGCCGGACATCCTGTGGGCGGCAACCGCCGCCGCCGGCCTGGCCCTCGCGCTCGACCGGCGGCCCGACCTGGCGATCGTCGATGTCGGCCTGCCGGATCTCGATGGCTACGCCCTGGTTCGGGCCATCCGCGCCCGTCCGGAGCTCGCGGGCCTGCGGGTCTGCATCCTGACCGGCCACCTGCCCGACGAGACCCTCGCTCGCGACGTCGGCGCGAACGCCATCATCGGCAAGCCGTTCCGTCTCGACGAGTTCCTCGCCACGATCCGCGGACAGCTCCGGATCCGTCCGGGCGACGCAGCCGGTGCCCGGCCCGTCGTCGGCTGATCGCATCCAGGGCGGCCATCGAGCGCGCGCGCCTGCCGCTGCCCGGCCGAGGCCGAGCCTCAGGCGCGGGACGCGGCGCGAATGTTGAAGCGCTCGAGGAGGTCACCGACCGCCTGGCGGGCCGCGCGCCACTCCTCCTGGTCGCCGAAGATCTCGGCCTCGGGGCCCCACCGTTTGAGCTGGGACATCGCGGTCACGATCGCGGAGTGCTGATAGGACCGTCGCCGGCCGCCGTCGATCGCGCCGGTGACGAGGTAGCGCCGAACCAGGTCGTACGGCGCCTGCCAGCGCCCGATCCGGATCAGGTCGCCCGACCGGAGCGACTCGAGGTAGTCGTCGTCCCCGACGGGGTACTGCTCGTGCTCGACCATGTGGGCCACGAGGTCGATCCTGGAGGTCCGCTGACGACAGGACGCGATGAGGCCATCGTCGTCGACCGTCGCATAGCACGTCGGACAGGACGGCAGCTCGGCCTCGGCCCGTGGCGCCGCACCGATCGGCAGTCCGCAGCGCCGGCAGAACGAGACGTCGGTTCCTGCGGCGATCATGCCGCACTGGAGGCAGACCGGGTCGGTGGCCTCCCGGACCGGAACCGCGGTGGTGGCCTGCCGACCCGGAGCCGCGCCGGCGGCCCCGGGACGAGGCCTGGACGATCCGAAGAGCTTCATCATGACCGCCTCGTGTGGTGGGCCGACGCCATCAGGTTCCAGATGATCTCGAGCGTCCGGCGGGCGGCTGCGATCTGCTCAGGCTCGAGCAGCAGGAGCGGCAGGAGGCCGCCGGAACGGACGGTCGCACGAATCACCCCGACCGGGCCGTATGCGTCGAGACGGACCTCGCGCAGCTGCTCGTAGCTCCAGCGGCGGTCGCCGTCGGCGGCCCATGCCGAGGAACGGCTCGGGTAGACCGTCAGGCCCAGGCGGGTCGCCCGGAGGATCGATCCCTCGATCCCGTGGACCTCGAGGAACGACTGCTCGACATCGTCGGCGTGGATCCGGGATGACTCGATCGACGCGTCGCTCTCGTACGTATTCATCGGTCTCCTGCAGGTGACGGCGGTGCAGATCGTTCGATCGGACCGGGTGCGCCACGTTCCTTCCAACGGTGCCATCCAGAGGGTCGGATCGATATCGGCCGAAGGGGTGCCGGCGCGGTTCGCGTGCGGTCGATTGGTCACGTGGCCGCGTCATCCGAATGGACGAACCGGCCGCCGAGTGTTGCCAGGCCCGAGCTCCGTGGAGTCGCCCGCTGTGCTCCCGGGTTGGCGCCCGTGGTGGGTACGGCGGTGATGGCATCGACCGCGCCCGCCTCGATGTGGCGCTCGAGGTCGGCGAGCGTCCATCCATCACGGACGGTGAAGGCGGGTGCCGTGCTGGCCGTCGGCGGCGGAGCCGTGCTGATCAGGGCCAGCCCGCCCGAACCGACGAGCGCGACGATGACGATCAGCAACCCAGCGGCGAAGACCGTCCGCGGACGGCGACGCAGCGCGACCCGAAGGGCGGTGGTCAGGCGACGGGTGACGGTCGTCAGTCGGCGCGGGGTGTTCATGGCATCCAGGGGAATCGGAGACCTCGAAGGTCCGATCAGGCGGCGGTCCACGCGATCCTCGCGGACGGGGAAGTCCGGCCGAATCATCGGATTGGGTGACATCCAGCGGGTCGATCCCGGGGTGACGTGCCGTCCGGCCGCGTCCTCATTCACGGACGGGACCGGACGCGCGGCCGGCGCTGGCCCGTCGCGGGAATCGGGCGAGCTGTGGCGGCGCCGGTGGCGACGCGTCGTCGGTGTCAGTCGCCGCTGCACCGCCTTCGCCCGAGATCGCGACCACCCGGTTCCGACCGCTCTCCTTCGCCCGATAGAGGGCCTCGTCCGCGAGGCGCAGGAGCGTGACCCGGTCGCTGGCATCCTCGGGAGCCGAGCTGACGCCGATCGAGATCGTGATTCGATCCGTCAAGCCGGGGGCGAGGCTGATGATGGTCGCCTCGATCCGCGCCCTGATTCGCTCGCCGATCGACTTGGCCGCGTCCTGTCCGATGCCGGGCAGGAACACCGCGAACTCCTCGCCGCCGTAGCGCGACGCGACGTCGCCGTCGCGCATGCACGACCGCAGGACGGCAGCGAACGCCTTCAGCGCCTCGTCGCCGGCTGGATGACCGTGGCGATCGTTGAACTGCTTGAAGTGATCGATGTCGATCATCAGCACGGACAGCGACTCGTGGTTGGCGCGGCCCGCGAGGGCGGCTTCGAGGGCGAGGTCGAAGGCCCGGTTGTTCGAGAGTCCCGTCCGAGCATCCGTGTTGGCCTGTCCATGCAGCGCGACCAGGAGTCGGCGGTTGCCGATGGCCAGGGCCGCGTGTTCGGTGATCCGGGCGATGTTGGACCGAAACTCCAGCGGCAGTGCCCCCGGCCGCTTCCAGTAGAGATGGACGGAACCGACGGACTCGCCGCTGATCAGCGGCACGCAGGCAAGGGTGCCGCTCTGGACCGGATAGATCGGGCAGCGAACGCTGAGCTCATCTGACAGGTCGTCGGCGACGTAGACCGTCCCCCGGAGGACGCCTGCGCAGCGGCCGAGGGCGTGCAACGGCAGGACCTCCGCGATGGCCTGACCGGTCTGGGCCTCCGGAACGGCCCGATCCAGGGATCGATTGAGGATGTGGGTAACCGATGCATCGGGCGACACGAGCCGGCCGAGAGCGACGAGGTTGGCGACCGCGAGCTCCTGGTCAGCGTTCGCGAACGTCGTGAGCTCCGTGAAGCGGTTGAGGATGCTGGCCTGGCGCGCATCGCGTTCGAGCGTCTGACCGAACCGTCGAACGACGACGAGGGCGACCCCGAACGCGACCAGGAGGAACCCGAAGGCGATGGCGATGCCGAGGACCTTCAGCCCATTCGAGGCCGCGGTGCGATCGGCCAGATCTCGATCGGCGATGCGCAGGGCGGTCTCGAGCCCGGTCAACGCGCCATCGACCTTGTCATGGTCGGCCACCGAGCGGTGCCGAAAGTCGTCGACCACGGCGGTGTTGCCGGTCCTGATCGCGGCGATCACCGGGTTCGCGAGCTTCGCCCGCCATTCCAGGCTGGCGGCATCGAACGACGCCAACGCGACCACGATCTCGGGCGTGTCGCCAGCGAGCTTCCACAGCTTCGCCGAGGTCGATGCCTCCCGCTCGATCGCAGCATCGAACCGTTCGGTCATCAAGCTGCTTTCCGACAACACGAAGTCATCGAGGGCGGATTGCTCGGTGGCCACGGCCGACGCGAGCTCGGTTGCCCGGGCGCGGATCTGGGTCTGGCGAGCGGCCGCCGCATTGACCTTGGCGGCATCGGCGTCGGTCACCACGTACACGAGCCCGCCGACCGTGAAGGAGGCGGCCGCCATCGCGGCGATGAGGACGAGCACTCGGGTGTTTCTCGACACCGTTCTGGCCATGATCCGAGGATCGCGATCGAGCCGCCGCGCGGCACCTGGCCGAACGTCCGAAGGGTCACGGCAATCAGGGGTGGCCGTTCTCATCCAGATGACGCAGAGCCGGATCCCCCGAATCACCGTGCGCGACGTCGCGAGCGTCGTGACGTGACGCGTCGAGATCGGCGGGGAGGCGATCTCCCCAGCCGAGATCCCGAGCGATCCGCCACGCCGGACCCTCCCGGCGACTCACGATCCGGGTCTCGATCCGACCGTCACGACAGATCCGCAGCTCGACCTGGCCCGGTCGCTGACGTGGTCGGCCCAGGACGATCCGGGGACGCGGCTCGGACGGGGCCCGGGTCGCGACGACATACGAGAACGGCTCGTCCTCCCACGACCGGACGGCTCGCTTGGCACGCTGGTGGAGCGGGCTCCGATCGAGGCGGGCGAGGAAGTGGCACCACGCCGGCTCCTGAACCGGGCAGGCGACGTTGCCCGGGCACGGCGCGGCGATCGTCGCACCGGCCTCGATCAGCAGGCTCCGGGCGGCGAGGATCCGCCCGAACCCCGGCCGGCTGCCCGGTTCGACGAGGACGAGGGCGCCCGCCGTCGCCTCCCAGAGCCGGCTCACCAGGGCCGCTCGATCGCCGGGATCGCCGAGCTCGCCGAGCAGGTAGGCGGCGGCGACCACGTCGGAGGCCGGGAAGGACCCGGCCTCGCCCTCGACGACCCGCCAGGTCGCGTTGCCGAGGGCGTCGGGTTCACCCGCTCGGAGCGGCGCGGCGAGGCGCCGGCCGAGCTCGATCATCGCCGGCTCGCGGTCGATCGCGACCATGTCGACGAGCCCTGGCCAGACCGCCGCGGCCGCCCACGCGGCGGCACCCGTTCCAGCGCCCACGTCCAGGAGCGAGGCAGGGGCGAACGCGGGCAGGGCCAGCGCGGCCTCGGCCATCGCCCGGCCGACCGCCGCGAACGTGGCCGGCATCCGGATCGCCGCGTACGCCGCGGCGCCGCGCGGGTCGTGGACGTGGCCGGCTCCGCCTGCTGGTTCCCGGCCGGCTCGATAGCCGGCGGACAGGTCGGCGGCTGCGGCGGCGAGCGCGGGATCAGCCGTGACGGTCCGGGCGAGGGCCGCCCGAAGCCGTTCCGCCGAAGCCCGGATCCGAGCCCGGGCGTCGTCGGCGGGGCTGATGGAGCGGGAGACGAGGTTCGAACTCGCGACATGCAGCTTGGAAGGCTGCCGCTCTGCCAACTGAGCTACTCCCGCCCGAGGTTCGGCGAATGGACCGCTGATTGGGGTTGACGGTTAGCCGACCCCGCTGAGGTTCCTTCAGCCAACGGCGACAACGGACCGAGACAGGTCAGCCGAGGCACTCGGAGCCTCGACATGGACACGCCCGCCGATCCCGCGACGTCGTTCGCCGAAGTCTACCAGTCGTTCCTCGACGACCTGGCGAAGGAGGGACCAAGCCCTCGACGATCCACTGCTACCGCTACAACATCGAGCGGTTCGAGAAGTGGCTCATCGCCAACGGCTATCCGATCACCCTGGCCTCGCTCGAGCGGGCGATCCTCATCGCCTACCGCCAATTTCTCGAGACCCTGCCCCAGCAGCCGCGCGGGTCGACCCGGCGCCGGCGGGCTAATGAGCCGCCTCGTCAGCGTGTAGTCAGGCCGATGCTCATGCGTTGGCGGGGCCGTTCAGCTCTGGTGCCGCGGCGGAGCTTGGGTCAGCGTCCGACGGGCAGCGGGACGCTCCGACGCGGGGTCCACGCTCACGGTCGCCGGGACCGCGCCGAACTACTGGCGAGACCCAACCGCCGCAGGTGTCCCAGGAAAGAAACGGATCGTGCGTCGCGTCGCCATTCGTGGTGTCAGACCGTGAGAGCCATCGTCTGCACCAACTACGGACCACCGGATGTTCTTCAACTCAGAGACGTGCTGAAGCCCGTTCCGAAGGACAACGAAGTGCTGGTTCGAGTCCGCGCCACGACGGTGAGCGCGGCCGATTGCGAGCTGCGGAGATTCGACTTCGCCCCCTGGATCTGGGTGCCCATGCGGCTGGCGTTCGGCATCCGCAGACCTAGACGACGTGTGCTCGGGCAGGAGTTCGCCGGTGACGTCGACGCGGTAGGCAAGAAGGTCAGGTCGCTCAGGAAGGGCGACCGGGTCTTCGCGGCGACGGGCATCCCCCTGGGAGCCTACGCGGAGTACATCTGCCTGCGCGAGAACCCCCAGACCGGGGCGATCACAACGATGCCGGCGAACCTGGATTACGCGGAGGCTGCGGCCGTTCCCTACGGGGGAGGTGAGGCCCTGCAGTTCCTGCGGAAGGCAAACGTCCAGAGCGGACAGCGGGTCCTGGTCAACGGGGCGGGAGGAAGCTTCGGCACGTTCGCGGTCCAGCTCGCCAAGGCCCTCGGGGCGCACGTGACCGCGGTGGACAGCGCGCCGAAGCTGGAGATGCTGCGCACCATCGGTGCGGACCGCGTCATCGACTACTCCCAGGAGGACGTCACCGACGGCGCCGAGACCTACGACGTCATCTTTGACGTCGTCCGCAGCACGCCGTCCGGTCGCATGGTGCGGTTGCTGACTGAGACCGGATGGCTCCTCATGGCCAATCCGGGCTTCTTGCAGATCGTTCGCGCCAAGTGGGCGTCGAGGGGGAGCAAGAAGCGGGTGTCGTTCGCGGCAACTGGCGTGACGATCGAGGACCTGGCCCACCTGCGGGGCCTCGTCGAAGCGGGAAGGCTGCACCCGGTCATCGACCGGCGCTTCCCGCTCGAGCAGATGGTCGAAGCCCACAGGTATGCCGAAAGCGGCCAGAAGTTGGGGAACGTCGTTGTCGTCGTCGCATAGCGGCGGCCGCGATCGCAGCCTCCGGGCGGGATGCGCATAC
>DATAIW010000410.1:0-2718 GCA_036262455.1 Candidatus Limnocylindrales bacterium
TGAGCTTCCTCGTACCAGGCGACGCTCGCCTGGGCGCGGGAATCCACCCGTTCAGCGGCGGCTCACCTCGCCTCGAGGTCGCCCCACGAGACGGCCCGCTCGACCGTGAACCGCAGGATCGGCAGCTCCTCGAGACGATGCGTGGAGTATTGCGCGTACGTGGCCCGCAGCGCGGTCACGACCGCTGCGCGTTCGGCTTCATCACCCGGTCCAGGCTCCAGCAGCTCCCCGCGGACCTCCAGCCGGAGCCAGCCGAGACGATCCCAGTCCTCCGACCAGCGATCGACGAGGAGCGTCGCCTCGGGCCGGGCGAGGAGGTCGCGGACGCGGGCGAGCCCGAGCGGGTCGGCGCTCGACTTCGGCTTCTCGTCGAGCGCGCTGTAGAGGCGAGGACGGCCGGCGGAATCGTCCGCGCCGACGACGAAGCAGATCGGGACGAGCCGCGGCCGGCCGGACGGGCCGATCGTTGCGAGGGTCGCCGTCCGGGCGGCGCCAAGAAACCCTCGCTGCGCCGCGTCGATGACCGGAGCGTCTGGCATGGGTCGATCATGCAACACTGCGGTGGTGAACCACGAGCCCCCAGCACCCCCGACCCGCCACGTCACGACCACCCGGATCGTGGCGGTGCGAGGCCAGGCCTTTGAGTTCCGGGCGGATCGCGTCGTCGGCGAGGAGCCACTCGAGATCCGCGCTGCGGGCCCCGGCCAGGACCCGATCGCGGTCGCGATCACGATGCGGACGCCGGGCTTCGAGGCGGAGCTGGCGATCGGGTTCCTGCGGACGGAGGGATTGATCGAGGGTCCCGAGATCCTCCGGACGACGACCGGTGACGCGGCGTCGATGAACCAGCCCGACGACCAGGTCACCGTCCACCTCAGCCGGCCGTTCGACGCCTCACGGGTCGCCGAACGCCACTTCGTCGCGACTGCCTCGTGCGGCATCTGCGGCAAGGCGTCGCTCGACGAGGTCACGGTCCGGTCGGCCCCGATCCCTGCCGGACCGGTCGTCTCGCGCGCGGTGATCCTCGCCCTGCCGGACATGCTCCGGGCCGCCCAGCGCGCATTCGACGAGACCGGCGGCCTCCACGCCGCCGGCCTGTTCACGCCGGCCGGCGAGCTGATCGCCCTGCGCGAGGACGTCGGCCGCCACAACGCGCTCGACAAGCTGGTCGGCTCGCAGGTGCTCGCGAAGGCGATGCCGCTCCACGATCGGATCCTGATGGTCAGCGGCCGCGTCAGCTTCGAGATCGTCCAGAAGGCCGCGGTCGCGGGTGTGCCGATCGTATGCGCGGTGTCGGCGCCGTCGGATCTCGCGATCGACGCGTCCGACCGGCTCGGCGTGACCCTCGTCGGCTTCCTCCGCGGCGACGGCTTCAACGTCTATGCCCATGACGAGCGGATCGACCTGCGCGACCTGATGGCGTTCGACTGAAGGGTCAGCCGAAGGCGCCCGCCGGGATCGCCAGCTCGGCCAGGACCAGGCAATGGTCCCCGATCGGCGGGCAGGTCCCGCCCGTCGTGAGCGGCACGATCCCGGGCGTCACGACGATGTGGTCGATCCGGACCAACCCCAGCCCGAGGAACTCGAGGCGGATCGGCCGCCACGTCCAGCCGGTGCCCTCACCGACCTCGGCATGGACGTCGCGCAGGCCGCGGACGAACCGGTCGAACGCTGGCTCGGACGCCGCGGTGTTCAAATCGCCGATCAGGAGCACCGGATCGCCTCCGGCGGCACGGGCATCGATCCGGGCGCGGATCGTGTCGAGATCGGCGTTGCGCTGGTCGACATCGAGGCCGACGGGGATCCGTGTCGACCCGAGCGAGGCGATGTCGGCGTGGAACGGATGGGCGTTCACGACACCGATCCGCCGGCCGCCGCCGAGATCGAGGGTCGCCTCCTGGATCGCGGGGCCGAGGCGGACGCTCGGCTCGAGGATCGGAACGCGGCTCAGGATCCCGAGTCCGAGGACGTCGGTCCGCGGCTGGAGGTAGCGGTACGGGAACGCGGCGCGCAGGACCGGGTCGGCCTCGATCGCCGCGGCGGCCGCGGGCTGGAGCTCCTGGAGGCCGATCACGTCGGCCGTCACGGTGCGCAGGAATGTCGCGGTGTCGACCCCCGGTCGGGACTCGACCTCGAGGTTCCACGTCGCGACGGCGATCCGGTCCGTGCCGGCCGGCGGAGCGGCCGCCGGGAGTGACATCCAGTCGCCGCTGAACCGGATCGCGATCACGGCCGCGAGCGCAACGGCCGCGACGACCGCCGACCGACTGCGGCCGAGCAGGGCGACTGGCGCGAGCACCAGCCCGAGGATCGCGAGATGCGGCGCCAGGATCTGGAGGACCCCGAGTGGGCCGCCCTCCGGCCGCGCGATGGCCAGCAGCCACTCGACAAGGGCAGTCGCGCCGACGATCGTCGCTCCGAGGCGGGCGGTCGTGGTGCGCAGGAGGTGACGGTCCATCCGTGGCGAGACGATCCGGGGTTGCGCCGGGTGACGGACGGTCAGCGGCCCGGTGGCGCCTCGTCCTCGTCGAGGAAGCGCACGACGATCGCGGCCACCTCTGCCGGGTGCGTCTGCGGGACCTGGTGGCCGGCGCCCGGGACGATCGCGAGCTCGGCGTCCGGGAGCGCCTCGAACATCGCCACCGAGTGTTCCGTCCGGACGAGGTCGTGGTCGCCGGCGAGGATCAGGACCCGCCGCGTCAGGCGCGACAGATCGCG
>DATAIW010000411.1:0-5076 GCA_036262455.1 Candidatus Limnocylindrales bacterium
GTACGCGCCAGCGCCACAGCCGTCCGGTTCGACGACTCAGCAGACAGCATGAAACACCACTCCTTGACGGAGGCTTGGAGAAAAGGAAAGGGCCGCGCTCACAGAAGGAGTAGGATACCGCGATTTCGTCGAGTGTCAAACGAGGCCGACGCCGGGCAGTGTCTCAGTTTGGATCAGCGGATCAGCGTTACCAGTACTGCCAGCCCGACGAGAAGAACGCCGAGATACATCAGGAACGGAGTCGCGCGACCTCGACGCGGGTCCTTGCGGACGTAGAACCCGATCGCGGCAACGATGATGCCGGAGCCGGAGAAGATGATCTGCGGAACGAGGCTCATCCCCCGGAGTCTAGCCCCCGGTCCCGCGCGCTCGGGCGCACCGGCTTCTTCCGGGGCAGGGTGTCAGTTTGGCTGATCGAGACGGGCAGTAAGCCTCGGGATTTCCACGTGGGAGAACTGATCCCAGTTCACTCTTCGCTCGATGGTCTCGGCAGCGGACATCTTCACTGGACCACAATGCCGTGGGCTGCACGAACCGATGCCGCCATCAACCAGCGAAATCCCGCGTAGCTCGTCGCCCTCTTCCGAGTAGTCGGCTTCGATGCAGATCACCGGGTGATACCGGCAGTCCTCATAGAAGTCGCCTGGCTGCACGCGATTCGTGTCCATCCGCGGAGTCTAGCCTCGGGACCAGTTCGCTTGACTCACTGGTCGAGTCAGAATCGTCGGCAGCGCGCTCGGTCGCGACGGATCTGCCACACAGCCCCGAATGCTGATTGCCGTCCTGACTCAACCGATGAGTCGGACCCACCGACCGCGGTGGTTCCCGCGCCGGGACCGGCGTCACCGAGGCGGCATGAGAACAGGAAAGCCGGCAACCCAATTTGGATCGCCGGCCTCGAAACGGTCGTCGCGCGCCGTCACAGTGACGGCAGATTGCCGACCTACTTGATCTCGACCTTGCCGCCGACCTCCTCGATCGCGGCCTTGATCTTCTCGGCCTCGTCGCGGGTCACGCCTTCCTTGACGGCCTTCGGGGTCGCATCGACGAGGTCCTTGGCCTCCTTGAGGCCGAGGGCGGTCAGCTCGCGGACGACCTTGATGACCGGGATCTTGTTCGGGCCGATCTCGGTCAGGGTCGCGGTGAACTCGGTCTGCTCCTCGGGAGCCGCAGCGGCCTCGCCGCCACCGCCCGCGGCCGGGGCTGCCGCGGCCGCGACCGGAGCCGCTGCCGTCACGCCGTAACGCTCCTCGAAGCGCTTGATGAACTCGGACAGCTCGAGGACGGTCATCTTGTCGATGGCTTCGAGCAGGTCGTCCTGGGTCAGGACCGCCATGTCAGGTCTCCTTGTCGGGTGCGCCGGTCATCGACCGATCGCGATGTCGAATGGTTCGGGTGGTCGTCGTCGGGAACGCGGATCACGCGCCCTCGGCCTGGGCCTTCTGATCGCGGACCTGGCTCAGTGCGTAGCCGAGGTTCCGGATGTTCGCGACGAGCAGGCCGGCCAGCGTGGCCACCGGTGCCTGCATTCCGCCTGCGAGCTTGGCGAGGAGAACCTCGCGCGACGGCAGGCTGGCCAGCGTCTTGACGCCTTCGGCGTCGATCGACCGGTCGCCGAGCACGCCGCCGGTGACCTTCACCAGCTTGTACGCCCGGGTGGCGTCGAGGACGGCCTTGGCCGTCGCCGACTCGTCGTTGCCGAAGGCGATCGCGGTCGGGCCGACGAGGAGGGGGCTGAGGGCCTCCCCCACGGAGTCCTTGGCGGCGATCCGCATCAGGCGGTTCTTGACGACGCGGTAGCTGACGTCCTGCTTGCGCAGGGCGCGACGGATCTCCGCGATCTCCTTGACGGTGAGGCCGCGGTATTCGGAGACGATCAGCGTCCGGCTGCCGGCAAGCGCCTCACGCAGCTCGGAGATGGTCTCCCGTTTGGCCTCTGTGGGCATCGAGCCCTCCAGCTTCTGGCGCACGGCCGGTGCGCGGCGGCGGCGCATCGCGGTCCTTGAAACCACGACACCCCTGCGACGGCGCCTGTTCGGCTGGCCTTGCACGCAGGGGCGCGGCCACCGCATGGTGGCGACACGTGTCCTGCCTCGGCGTGCTCACCGTCGTCCCCGATCGCCTTGCGGCAGATCGATCCGATCCGGTGGATCAAGCCCCGACCGTCACGCTCCGTGAAGCGTCGCGGTCCGCGGGCGCAGGCTGTCTCTGGCTATCCCGTCGATCTTCAGTTGTGGCGACGCGTCGGGCCCGAGGGCGCGGCCGTCACCGCGTATGGTGGCCTCCGTCAGGCGGCGGCTGCGGCGAGGACCGCCGGCAGGTCGACCCGGATCCCCGGGCCCATCGTCGTCGCGATCGTCAGGCCCTTGAGGTACTGGCCCTTCGCGCCGGCCGGCTTCGCCCGGTTGATCGCGTCGATGAGCGCCGCGAGGTTCGCGATGAGCGCCTCGGCCTCGAAGCTCGATCGGCCGAACGCCGTGTGGATGATGCCGGACTTGTCGACCTTGAACTCGACGCGGCCGCCCTTGACCTCGCGCACGGCCCGATCGAGATCGAACGTGATCGTGCCGGCCTTGGGGTTCGGCATCAGGCCGCGCCGGCCGAGGATCTTGCCGAGCTTGCCGACCATGCCCATCGAGTCGGGTGTCGCCAGCGCGACGTCGAACTCGAGCCAGCCCGACTCGATCTTCTTGACCAGGTCTTCGCCACCGACCTCGTCGGCGCCGGCGCGAAGGGCCTCCTGGGCCTTGTCGCCCTGGGCGAAGACGACGACCCGGACCACCTTGCCGGTGCCGTGGGGAAGGACGACGGTGCCGCGGACCATCTGGTCGGCGTGGCGGGGATCGACGCCGAGGCGGAGATGGGCCTCGAGGGTCGAGTCGAAGGAGACGAACGCGGTCTCCTTGGCAAGGACCGCCGCTTCCTGCGGGGTATAGATCCGGTCGCGGTCGACGAGCTTCGCCGCCTCGAGGTACTTCTTGCCGTGTGCCATTCGATGTTCCTTTCGTCGGCCGGGCGTACCAGCCTCCCCCTGTCGTTGAACCGCCGCGGCCGGGGTGAGCCGCGAGTCCGGAATGCTGGCCTCAGGCCGATGGCGTCGCGGAGCTCCGCCTCGGACTTCGGCGAGCGAGAGTCTACCCGACGCTCAGGGTGCCAGCTCCGAGTCGGCCCTACTTGACCTCGATCCCCATGGATCTTGCGGTGCCTTCGATCTGGAGCATGGCGGCCTCGATGCTGTTGGCATTGAGGTCGGCCATCTTGATCTCCGCGATCTGGCGGACCTGGTCGCGTGACACGCGGCCGGCCGTTTCCTTCTTGGTCGCCCCGGCGCCCTTGTCGATCCCGGCGGCCTTGCGCAGGAGGTCTGCGGCGGGCGGCGTCTTGAGGATGAACGTGAACGAACGATCCTCGAAGATCGTGATCTGGGCCGGGATGACCTGGCCCGTCTTGTCGGCAGTCTTCTCGTTGTACGACTTGGTGAACTCGACGATATTGATGCCGTGCGGACCCAGGGCGGTGCCGACCGGCGGCGCGGGGGTCGCCTTGCCAGCATTCAGCTGAAGGGTCAGGACGATGCGGATCTTCTTGGCCACGGGGAGGACGGTTCCTTTCTAGCGGGCGTCAGCCCGGTGAGCGCCAAGCCGGGCGGTCCAGGCCAAGGCGGAGGCGAGCACGCGAGCGAGCGCACCTTGGTGCGTGAGCGAGCGCGCGGAGCCGACAACGCCGGCATGGGCCGTCCGGGTGGTGGTCACAGCTTCTCGACTTGCAGGAAGTCGAGCTCGACCGGGGTCTCGCGGCCGAAGATGCTCACGAGGACCTTGACCTTGTTGCGCTCCGGATTGACCTCGTCGACCGTGCCGATGAACTCGGCGAACGGCCCGTCGGTGACCCGGACGCTCTGGCCCTTCGTGAACGCGACCCGGAACTTGGGCGTCTCGACCCCCATGTGCCGGAGGATCTGCTTGACCTCGTTCTCGTCGAGGGGGATCGGCTCGCTGCGGACGCCCGGGATATTGGCGCCACCGACGAAGCTCGTCACGCCCGGGGTGTTGCGGACGACGAACCAACTGTCGGGGTCGAGGATCATCTCGACGAGGACGTAGCCCGGGTACACTTTCTTCTGGACGGTGTGGCGCTGGCCTTGGCGGATCTCGATCTCGTCTTCCATCGGGACGAGCACCTGGAAGATCCGGTCTTCCATGCCCATCGACTCGATCCGGTGCTCGAGGTTGGCCTTGACCTTGTTCTCGTAGCCCGAGTACGTGTGGATGACGTACCAGCGCTTCTCCGGCGCCTTGCTTGTCTCGGTGGTGGTCATCTCGGTCATGATCGTGTCCGTCACCCTCTGACCAACAGCGCGACGACCTGGGTAAAGATGGAGTCCAGGACGGTGATGTACGCACCGGTGGCAAAGCTGACCACGAAGACGAGCACGGTCAGGTTGCGAACCTGCTCCCGCGTCGGCCACGAGACCTTCTTCAATTCGGACCACGCTTCATCAATGAAGCGGCGAAGTCGACTCACGTCGGTGGTTCTTCTTTCAGCTACGTTCTACCAGGTTGGGCTCTCCGAGGGCGGAGGCCGCAGTCCTCAGGGCCATCCGCCCGAGGAGGATGGCAGGGGCGATAGGACTCGAACCTACAACCGCTGGTTTTGGAGACCAGTGCTCTGCCAATTGAGCTACACCCCTGCGAATGCCCCGCTATTTCGCCTCGCGATGAAGCGTATGGCGGCGCTCCCGGGGACAGTACTTCATCAGCTCGATCCGGTTCGGATCGTTCTTCTTGTTCTTGCGCGTCGTGTAGGTCCGCTCCTTGCACTCGGTGCAGGCGAGCTGGATCGCGGGCCGCGCTTCGACTCGTGCCATGGTCGGATCCTTACTCGGCGATCGTGACGATCGCGCCGGCGCCGACGGTCCGGCCACCCTCGCGGATCGCGAAGCGCTGGCCGATCTCGAGGGCGATCGGGGTGATCAGCTCGACGCTCATCTCGACGTTGTCGCCGGGCATGATCATCTCGGCCCCGTCGGGCAGGCCGATCGCCCCGGTCACGTCGGTCGTGCGCAGGTAGAACTGC
>DATAIW010000412.1:0-8167 GCA_036262455.1 Candidatus Limnocylindrales bacterium
CGCCGGATCGGCGCGACCTGGGTGTCGATCGGATCGCTCATCCGCGCGGAACGGGCCGGGCGGCCGCGCGCTCGCAGGTCGGACACGTTCCGTCGTCGCCGAGGCGGCAAACGACGCGGCAGCCGCTCCGTGCGATGAGCACCGTGTCGCAGCTTGGGCAGTGGGTGTCCTCCATCGCCAGCTCCGGTGCGTTCCCGACATAGACGTGACGGAGTCCCGCCTCCCGACCGATCTCGGCGGCGCGCCGGAGTGAGGCCAGCGACGTCGGCGGGTGGTCGAGCATCCGGAACGCCGGGAAGAACCGGCTGACATGCCACGGGGTCTCCGCGCCGAGGTGGTCGACGAGCCATCGGGTGAGCTCGCGGAGCTCGCCAGGGTCGTCGTTCTCGCCCGGGATGATCAGCGTCGTCACCTCCAGCCACACGCCGGCCCGGCGATAGCCCTCGAGGGCCTCGAGGACGTGGGCCAGGCGCGCTCCGCAGCGGCGGCGATAGAAGGCGTCGTCGAAGGACTTCAGGTCGACGTTCGCCGCGTCGAGGACCGTTGCGAGGAGGCCGATCGACTCCGCCGTCGCGTAGCCGTCGGTGATGAACAGGTTGAGGAGCCCCGCTGCGCGGGCCGGCCGGGCGATCGCCAGCGCGTACTCCAGGAAGACCGTCGGCTCCACGTAGGTGTACGCGATCGAGCGGGCGCCGAGCCGGAGCGCCTCGCCGACCGCCTGCTCCGGCGGAAGCGGCCGGGCCGTCGGCCGCATCCCGAGGCGGGGTCCCTGGGCGATCTCCCAGTTCTGGCAGAAGACGCAATGGAACGGGCAGCCTGCGGTCGCGAGCGAGTACGCCTGCGTTCCCGGCGCAACGTGGAACAGCGGCTTCTTCTCGATCGGATCCATGGCGATCGCGACCGCGCCACCGTACGCGGTCGAATAGAGCACGCCGTCGCGGTTCTCGCGGACGCCGCAGATGCCGACGCGGCCGACCCGCACGAGACAGCGGTGGGCGCAGACGCCGCAGCGCACGGCACCGTCCGGCTGCGCCGTCGCGAGCAGCGACGGAACGGCGTCGCCGGCGGGCTGTCGTGGCGGGTCGTCGATCATGGACATCCCGATCCCCAACTCTCGGTCCGAGTCTGGCGCGTGGGCCCCGGCTCGACGAGTGCGAACCGGCCCATCGTGACGTGGACTTTCGGCACTGGGCCGGGCCGGTTTCGCGGGGCATGCTCGGCGGAGTCACGAGGGCCGCCGCCCGAGGGTTGCCATGGCCGCCACGAGGTCATCGCCAAGAGTCGGGGCATCCCGACCGGACCGTCCTGCCGTCCGCGGGCCGGCCGGCGCGCGCGTCGGCGTGCCGTTTGGCGCGCCACCGCCGCCCGACCTCAGGCCCGAGGCCGGCCTGATCCTGCTCCGCCTCGCACGTGCCGTCGTCGGCGCGGCGGCGTCCCGTCGGGCAGCGTCGATCGATCTCTCGGCGGTCCTGCCACCCGATCTGCCCCCCTGCCTCGTTTCGCCCGCCGCGGCGTTCGTGACCCTTCATCGGGGCAACGAGCTCCGCGGTTGCGTCGGTTCGCTCGACGCCGGCCGGGCGCTGTGGAGGAACGTGGCGTCGGCCGCCGTCAGTGCGGCACACGATCCGCGCCTGGTCCCGGTCACCGAATCCGAGGTTCCCGCGCTCTCGATCGATGTCTCGGCCCTCGGCCCGGTCGTTCCGCTCGCGGACCCGACGGCATTCCAGCCCGGCCTCGACGGTCTCATCGTGGAGCGGGACGGGTGGCGAGGCCTGCTCCTGCCCGAGGTCGCAACGGAGCACGGGTGGGATGTTGTCGACATGCTCGAGGGGACGTGCTGGAAGGCAGGGCTCCCGGCCGACGCCTGGCGCGACGAACACACCCAGGTCAGCGCATTCCGGACGGCCCGAGTCAGCGAGAACGGGTCGATGGCCTGACGCTCGCGTTCGATCGGGGGCGGGCGAGCGCGCGAGGGGGCCGGATGGCCCATCACGAGTCACCGACCGGACCCTTGCGGAACACGGCCCGCGGTCGCAACCATGGCGGATGGAAGGGCTATCGCGCTGACCGAAGGACCGAATGGATCGGCTCGACGAAGGACTGCTGGCCGAGCTGTTGGCTCGGGGTGTGTCGCGCCGCAGCTTCCTCAAGTTGTGCGTCACGATGACCGGCGTGCTGGCCCTGCCCGCGGCGTATGCGCCACGGGTCGCCGCGGCCGTCGCCGCCGCTCCCCGGATGCCGGTGATCTGGCTCCGGGGCCAGGGCTGCGGGGGCGACACCGAAGCATTGCTCCGCGGCGCCAACCCGACGACCGCCGAGCTCCTCCTCGATCTCCTGTCGGTCGACTACCACGACGCGTTCATGGTGTCGTCAGGGACCGCTGCCGCCACGTCACGGGTGGAGACGCAGGCGCGCTTCCCGAACGGCTATTTCGCGGTCGTGGAGGGGGCCATCCCGACGGCCGAGGACGGCGCCTACCTCACGATCGGCGGCCGGCCGTTCGGTGACATCGTGCGCGAGGTCTGCGATGGGGCGGTCGCGACGATCGCGGTCGGATCGTGTGCGTTCGATGGCGGACTGGCGGCCGCGAACGGCGGCGCGACCGGCGCGGTCGGTGTCGGGCGGGTCGTCTCCGATGCACGGTTGGTCACCCTGCCCGGGTGCCCGATCAATGTCGAGAATCTCACGGCCACGATCCTCCACTACCTGACCTTCCAGGCATTGCCCGCGACCGACGGGCGGGGCCGGCCGTTGTTCGCCTACGGCGCGCTCATCCACAACCAGTGCGGCCGGCGATCCCACTTCGAGTTCGGCGAGTTCGTCCAGGCCTGGGGCGATGAAGGCGCTCAGAAGGGCTGGTGCCTCTACAAGATGGGCTGCAAGGGTCCCGAGACCTTCGCCAACTGCCCGTCGGTCCGCTACGGCTCCGGGACGAGCTGGCCGGTCAAGGCCGGCGCCGCGTGCATCGGCTGCACGACCTCCGGCTTCTGGGACGCGATGAGCCCGTTCTCGCGACGGCTCCCTTCGCCGATCCCGTTCGCGCCGGATGTCAGCGTCGATCAGGTCGGCCAGGCGCTCGTCGGGGGCGTCGGCGTGCTGGTCGCGGCCCACGGGACGGCGAGCATTGCCCGTTCGAGGTTGGGACGGAAGCACGGGGTCTTCGGCGCCGCAGGCGAGGCGGAATCGTTCGCGACGGTCGAAGCCGCGCCGGCGGCTCAGGTCGCGACCGAGCCTGAGCCATCGATGCTCCTGGCCGCGGAACCGATCGATGCGTCCGTGGCGGAGCCGGCTCCACCGGTCGAGCCGCCGGCACCGGAGCCCGCCGAGCCGGTCGACGCCGGACCGGTCGAACCGGCGGTTACCGACGTGACCGACGTGACCGAGGCGGCCGAGGCGGCCGACGCGACGGACGCGCCGGGCGCGACCGTCGACCCGTCGCCGACGGTCGACGCCGCTGGCGCGGCCCTCGACGATGCGTCGGCCGTCGACCCAACCAGGACGGACGGCCAGTGAGATGACTCGCCTCGTCATCGATCCCGTCAGCCGGGTCGGCGGGCACCTCCGCGTCGAGGTCGAGCTGACCGACCGCACCGTCAGCGACGCGTGGACCAGCGGCACGATGTACCGCGGGATCGAACGCGTCCTCGAGGGCCGCGACGCGCGCGATGCCTGGCTGTATGCCCAACGCGTCTGCGGGACGTGCGGGATCGCTCACGCCATCGCGTCCGCTCGGGCGGTCGAGAACGCCCTCGGGCTGAAGATCCCCCGCAACGCCCGCCTGCTCCGCAACCTGATGGCCGGCGTCCAGCTCGTCGTCGACCACGCCGCCGGGTTCTACCTGTCGCAAGCGCTCGACTGGGTCGACCTGGCCTCCGCGCTCGATGCGGACCCGGCCTCGACGTCGACCCTCGCCCGGACGCTGAGCGACTGGCCGAGCTCCAGCCCGTCGTACTTCACGGCGGTCCAGCAACGCCTGGCGACGCTCCTCAAGTCCGGGCAGCCGGGCCCGTTCGCCCACGCCGACTGGGGTCACCCGGCGTACGCCCTCGCGCCCGACGCCAACCTGATGGTCGCCGCCCACTACCTCGAGGCGCTCGACTGGCACCGCAACATGATGCGGATCCAGGTGATCCTCGGTGGCAAGAGCCCCCATCCCCAGACGTTCCTCGTCGGCGGCATGGCGCTCGCGGCAGCGTGGGGCGGCCCGATGCGACCGTCCCCCGGCGAGCATCAGTGGGACCTCGAGACGACGTCACCGCCCGCGCTCAGCGCCAACGGCCTGGCCGACGTCGGCCGACTCCTCGACCAGGCGAAGGCGTTCGTCGAGCAGGTCTACGTCCCGGACGTCACCGCGATCCTGAAGGCCTACGGCGGGCAGAGCCCGACCGACGCCGGCATCGGCCACTATCTCTCCTTCGGCGACTTCCCCGAAGACGATTCGGACCGACCGGCGCTCCTCCTGCCACGCGGTCGAGTGATGGGCGGCGATCTCTCCGGCGCCGTCCCCGTCAGCGACACCGGGGTCGGCGAGAGCGTCGATCACTCCTGGTACACCACCGGCGCCGACGACGGCGCGCTCGTCCATCCGCGCGACGAGCGGACCGAGCCTCACTACGCCGGCCCCCGGCCGCCGTACGCGGCACTCGATGGCTTCGATCGGTACAGCTGGGTCAAGGCGCCCCGGTACGAGGACGACCCGATGGAGGTCGGACCGCTGGCTCGCCTCCTCGTCGCGGTCGCGAGCGCGGGCGACGCGGCGAGCGCCCTCTCGCGAGCGGTCGCCGAGGTCGGACTGGGGCCGGAGGCCCTGTTCAGCGGGCTCGGAAGAACGGGCGCCCGGGCGATCGAATCGATGTTCGTCGCGAAACGGCTCAGCGCGTGGCTGGCGGACCTCAAGGAGAACATGGCGGCCGGCGACCTGGCGATGGCCGACATCTCGACCTGGGACGTTGAAACCTGGCCGGCTGAGGCCGCGGGCTGGGCGATCGGGGAGTCCGCGCGCGGCGCCGTCGGCCACTGGCTGACGATCCGGAACCACCGGATCGAGCGCTACCAGATCGTCGACGCGACGACTTGGAACGGCTCGCCGCGCGACCGGCGCGGCCGGCGTGGGGCGATCGAGCAGGCGTTGATCGGGACCCGGGTCGTCGATCCCGACCGGCCGCTCGAGATCCTCCGGACCGTCCGCTCCTTCGACCCCTGCCTCACCTGTGCGGTGCACTGATGGACCTCCACCGATGACCGCGACGCCGCTGCTCCAGGAACGCCCCGCCGGGCCGGCGGCCATGGAGGCAGCCCCGGCCGGGCACGGAGAGGAGCGCGTCCGGCTCTATGTCTGGCAGCGACCCGTCCGGATCACCCACTGGGTGACGGCCGGCTGCATCGCGGTCCTGGCCCTCACCGGCGGGTACATCGCCGACCCGTTCCTCATCCCGCCCGGCGGCTCCGTGATGACGACGATGCGCTTCATCCACATCGTCGCCGCGTTCACCCTCCTCGCGTCTGGGCTCATCCGCACGGTGTGGCTGCTCGTCGGCAACCGCTTCGCCCGCTGGAACGCCTTCATCCCGACGACCCGCTTCCAGGCGACGGAGGTCTTCCGCCAGGCCGGCTTCTACGCGTTCCTGCGCAAGGAGATCCCCAAGGTCATCGGCCACAACCAGCTGGCCGCCGTCGCCTACCTCGTCCTGTTCGTGCTGCTGGTGGTCGAGACGGTCACCGGGATGACCCTCGACGGCGCCGCGGGCGCCGAGCCGGCGAGGACGATGTTCGGCTGGCTTGGCGAGGCGTTCGGCCTGCAGTGGATCCGACTCGTCCACCACCTCGCGATGTGGGCGATCCTGGCCATTGCCCTGTTCCACGTCTACAGCTGCGTCCTGATCGACAACATCGAGAAGAACGGCCTGCTCTCGAGCATGGTCGGCGGCTTCAAGTTCCCGACCCGCGACGAGGTCCTCGAGGCTCGCGACGGCGGGCCGGAGCTGCTCGAGACGCTCGAATGAGACGGCCCCGCCTCCCGTCCCGCCTCTTCGTCGAACGCGCGATCCGGCTGCTTGTCGTCGCCAATGTCGCGGCGCTCGGAGTCTTCGCCGTCGCCGTGATCCTCGGCCACTCGGGCACGCCGGGCAGCCAGCCGCCGCAGATCGCCCCACGCCCGTCGGCGTCGTTCGAATTGATCGCGATGGGCAACGCCCACATCCCGACGACCAACGCGTGCATCCTCTGCCACGGCGCCGGCGGCCAGGTCAAGACCGTGCCGGCGATCCTCCACCCGATCGAGGGCTGGCGGCGCTGCACCACCTGCCACCAGGACGAGAACCTCGGGAGGGCCGCGCCCGGCCACGACGGCATCGCCGAGGAGGAGTGCCTGAACTGCCACAAGACCGCCCAGACCGGTCCCGCGATCACCCAGCCGCATGCCGCGCTGCACGATCAGCAGTGCCTCGCCTGCCACGGCAGCGTCGCCCACCTGCCGGCCACGATGGCGAGCTCCAGGGAGGCCGATTGCGTGCTCTGCCACCGGGCCGCGACGCTGCCTCCGCCGTCCTACCCCCATCCACCGGACGCCCGCCTGTCGTGTCGGACCTGCCACCGATCGGCCGAGGCCGGTGCGCTCCCGATCGACCACGCCCTGCGGACCGACACGACCTGCCTGCTCTGCCACGACATCGCGATCGCGGCGGCGGGATCGCCGGCTCCGGGGGCGACGCCGGCCGCGAGCCTGCTGCTCGTGCCGGGCGCCAGCTCGTTGCCGCTGTCGAGTCCGAGCACCGCGCCGCCGCCGTAACCCGTACCCTCGCAGGATGATCCGCAGCCTGCTCCTCTGGGCCTCCCGCAACCGCTGGCTGCGCGAGCACCTGTCGCGGATGCGGTTCGTCCGCCGTGCCGTCCGCCGGTTCATGCCGGGCGAGGAGCTGACCGACGCTCTCGCCGCCGCCGAGAGCTACCGCAGCGACGGCATCGGCTCCGTCTTCACCCTGCTCGGCGAGAACCTGACCACGATCGCCGACGCCGACCGGGTGGCGGCCCATTACCACGACGTGATCGACGAGATCGCGAAGCGCGGCCTGGACGGCGAGATCTCGGTGAAGCCGACCCAGCTCGGGCTGGACCTCGACCCCGAGGTGACGTTCGCCCACGTCGACGCGCTCGCCCGCCACGCCGCGACCGCCGGGACCTGGGTCTGGGTCGACATGGAGGGGAGCGCCTACACGGACGCGACCGTCGCCCTGTACGAACGGGCCGCGAGCGCCCACCGAAACGTCGGGCTGTGCGTCCAGGCGTACCTCCGGCGGACGCCCGACGACCTCCGCCGGCTGTTCACGGTCACCCCGTCGATCCGGCTCGTCAAGGGCGCCTACGACGAGCCGGCGACGATCGCCTGGCGGAGCGCCCGCGGGGTGGACGCCGCGTTCGCCTCGGTCGCGACCCTGCTCCTCGAGGCGCAGGCGTCCGGTCGCGCGGCGCGGGTCGTCCTGGCCACCCACGACACGAACCTGATCGCCCAGGAGCTGTCGATCGGCGCCGCGCTCGGTCTCGCGCGGGACCGGATCGAGGTCACGATGCTCTACGGGATCCGGTCCGGCGAGCAGCGCCGCCTCGCGAAGGAGGGTGTCGCGACCCGGGGGCTGATCGCCTACGGCGACTACTGGTACCCGTGGTACCTGCGTCGCCTCGCCGAGCGCCCCGCCAACGTCATCTTCGCCCTGCGGGCGCTCCTGCCCTAGCGATTCGATCGGGCATGCTCACGCGGCGGCCGCGAGCATGTCGGCGTACTTCTCGAGGGAGCGGGCGACCTTGGCCAGCGGCTCCATCAGGGCGGGCGTGCAGGCCTGACCGCAGCGGACGGCGAACGCGGCCGCGTCGCGCAGCCGTTCCTCCATCAGGATCCACGCGGCCGCCCGATGGGGGAGCAGATAGTCGACCTGGTAGAAGAGCTCGAACGCCGGGCCCGCCGTGACGCCCGGCACATCCATCCCGATGGGTAGGGTGGTGACGACGCTCCCAAGCGGCTTGATGGCCGCGTACATCAACCCGACCGACGCGTCGGCCAGGACGCCGAGCTGCTCCGGCGTCTCGTCCGTGTGGGCGAAGTACCTGGACAGGAGCTGGAGCAGGACCTCGTAGACGACGTTGAGGAGGTCCATCGACCGGGTCGTGCCCGGGT
>DATAIW010000413.1:0-3186 GCA_036262455.1 Candidatus Limnocylindrales bacterium
CGGACGACGAGGACGTGCTCGACCGTCGGCGTCGACTGGACGGCCTCATCGACCGCGGGCTTGAGCTCGGCCGGCTTGCCGCGCCGCCAGCCGCCGTCGGCGGTGATGACGAGCTTCGCCTCGGCGTCGTTGATCCGGCCCGACAGGGCCTCCGCCGAGAACCCGCCGAAGACGACGGTGTGCGGCGCGCCGATCCGGGCGCAGGCGAGCATTGCGATCGGCAGCTCCGGGATCATCGGCATGTAGATCGCGACGCGGTCGCCGGTCTCGATCCCGAGCTCGCGGAGGGCGTTGGCCGCCTTCGAGACCTCGCGCAGCAGGTCGGCGTAGGTGATCGTCCGCGTGTCGCCCGGCTCGCCGATCCAGTGATAGGCGACCTTGTCGCCAAGGCCCGCGGCGACGTGCCGGTCGACGCAGTTCTCGCTCATGTTGAGCTTGCCGCCGACGAACCATTTCGCGAACGGCAGGTCCCACTCGAGCGTTGTCTCGAACGGCTCGTTCCAGGTCACGGTCTCGCGCGCGATCTTCGCCCAGAAGGCCTCGGGGTCGCGGGCGGCCTCCTCGTACAGCTCGGCCTGCGCGTTGGCCTGGGCGACGAACGCCGGATCGGGCCGGAAGGTCCGGCCCTCCGTGAGGAGGTTCTCGATCTCGGGTCGCTGGTCGACGCTCACGTGGCCGCTCCTGCCGGTGGTCGGGCGCACACATACAACACAGGCTGAACGG
Organism: Candidatus Limnocylindrales bacterium; assembly: GCA_036262455.1. Lineage (GTDB taxonomy): Bacteria > Chloroflexota > Limnocylindria > Limnocylindrales > CSP1-4 > CF-46. Next base: position 724 of record DATAIW010000413.1, read on the forward strand.
CCATTCTACGCGGCGGGCTGATGAGCGGCGCTCGGCGGGAGTCAGCGGGGGCTCGACATCAAGCGCCCTGAGGACCGCGGACCCGAGGCGGCGGCCGCGGATCCGGCCAGACATTCGCCCAGAGACTGGGCAGCCAATCGACTCGATCCCCGCCGACCAACCCGCAAGTCGGCCAGATACTCGTCGGGAGACTCGTCGGGCGCGATCGGGCTCGCTCGGCATCCCTCTTGCGCCGCAGCTGGCTCGCGTCCACGCACGATTCGCGGGTTGTCCGACCAGATCCGAGCGAACGATATGGCCGACTGTCCAGCGGAGCGAGCCCAACGAGTCCTGTCAGGAATATCTGGCCGTCCTGGGCGGCGGAATCGGCGATCCGGGCCACGGATCGGCGGCCCGTGACCCTACTCGTCGGCGAGGTCGTCCTGAGTCGGTGCCGGCCCGATGGCAACGCCCTCGGTCGCCTCCGACTGGGCGACGAACACCTGTGGTGGCCGCGGCAGGCGGATCTCATTCTTCGCGAAGGCCTCGAGGAGGAGCTTGCGGAACTCGCCGCCGGCCGCCCACTGCTCCGACGCGCGCACCGTGCCGAGGATCTTGAGGGTGATCCCCCGTTCCTCGATCGACTCGACCCGCTCGACCCGCGGCGGCTCGAGGATCCGGCGCTTCCAGATCGGGTCGGCGGCCATCGCCTTGCCGAGCTCATCGACGACCTCGATCGCCTTGTCGATGTCGGTCCCGAAGGCGACCGTGACGTTCTGATTGATCCGGGCCCAGGTGCGCGTCCGGTTCGACGCGACCTTGATCTCGCCGTTGGGAACGGTGTGGACGATCCCGTCGAGATCGCGCAGCGTCGTCCGCCGCAGGCTGAAGTCCTCGACCGCTCCGCTGACCCCCGCGATCGAGACGACATCGCCCTTGCTGTACTGGTTCTCGATGAGGATCAACGCACCGTTGAGATAGTCCTTGACGAGGCTCTGGGCGCCGAACCCGACGGCGATCCCGACGACGCCGAGACCGGCGACGGCCGGCCCGATGTCGAGGCCGAGGGCACCGAGGACCATGATGAAGGCGATCATCACGATGAATGCCCGGAGCACCCGGCCCATCAGCTCGTCGAGGGTGTCCATCCGCTTCTGGACCTCGATCGCCGAGAGCTCCTGGGCCGTGCCCTCGGTCGCCTCGCGGTCGAGGAGCGTCTTGACGATGCCGTGGACCAACAGCGTCGTGACGCGGAGGGCGATGATGGCCACGATGAAGATGACGAGGATCGGCACGCCGTTCGTCCGGAGGACGTCGACGATCGTGCTCAGCGGCGGCTTGGTGAAGTCCATCGCCCGCGATGGTAGCCCGGCGGGCATCTGCCGATCCGGGTCGAGGCTCCGGTCCGTCGACCGGCGGGGGCTGGCGGGTTTGTTCCTTGTCGTCTCGCTGGCCGCATGCGGCTCTTCCCCGTCGCCATCACCGTCCCACGACGCGTCGCCGTCGGTCGAGGCCTCCGAGCCCGCGGCGGCGACGCCCGATCCGGCTGCGGCCGAGGCCGCCATCGCCCGTGTCCTTGATCCCGGCAGTCGCGACCTGCTCGCGCTCATCGCACCGGAGGAGACGATCGAGGCAACGATCGACCTGGCAGATCCCAAGCGCGCCGCGTCCGCCGCAATGGCCCAGGGCCTCGATGGTCAAGTCGTGTCGATCGGGACGGTGCTGGTCGTCGGGCCACGCGACGATGTCGTCGGCTTTGCCGCGGGTGCGCAGGCGACGCGGATCGCGATCGCCGAGGACCATCGCCCGGATCGGTGGCTGCCGGCCGAGGCACCGTCGATCCGGATCCCGGCCCCGGGCTGGCCGTATCGGCTCGGACCCATGCCCGTTGATCGGCCGGGGCTCCTCATGGAGGACGACCAGGCGAACGTGCTGCTCGCCGAACTCGCGCGGAAGATCGAGACGATCGACGGCCGGCCGTACGTGCGATTCACGGTCACCGGCGAGTGTGATCCCTCCAAGCCGCCGAGCTGCCTGCTTCGCGCTTCGGGCGTGAGCGTCGGTGTCGGCGATCGGTCGGATGGGTACCTGGTCGTCTCGAACAAGACGACCGCGGGCAACCCCCACCTCGATTCGAGCACCCACGAATCCGTGCCGCGCGACCTCCGTCGGGCGGCCGAATGGATCGCACGCCACGACCCGAAGGCCCTTGCCGAGATCTCGAGCGAGACCGGCTGCTGCGACGCCAGGTGGGATCCCGGGCGCCCGGGCGTGGTAACCGTGACCTGGACGAGGCCCTGCTCAGCCGCGGTTGCCCGGCCCGAAGCGATTCTGGCGGACACCGGAAACTGCTTCGACACCCTCGCGATCGCCGTCGACCTCGGGCGCGGCACCGTGGTCTCGATCGAGCGCGCGGCCGGACCCTGAGCGGCGGAGGAACGCGGCAGCCGCGCCTAGGACGCGGCGGCGACCTCGGCGGCGAGC
>DATAIW010000414.1:0-12435 GCA_036262455.1 Candidatus Limnocylindrales bacterium
GCGCCTCGCGGCGGCGACCCTCGTCGCGTCGTCGTTTGGCCATGCCGCGGCGATCGCACCGGTCGAAGCCGCGGGCGGGCCGATCCTCGACGAGCTGGCCGCGACGTCCCGGGCGGCGTACCGCGAGCTGGTCGAGGGGTCCGGGTTCGTGGCGTTCTTCCGGCTGGCGACCCCGATCGACGAGATCGCGACGCTACGCTTCGGATCGCGGCCGGCCGCCCGCGGCCGGGCGTCGGCGCATGCGCCCGCGCCCGCAGCGGCTGTCCGGCCGCCCGAACCCGCCGCGCCCGACTCGATCGCGGACCTGCGCGCGATCCCGTGGGTCTTCGCCTGGTCGCAGGCCCGGATCGAGCTGCCGGGCTGGTTCGGCGTCGGTTCCGCGCTCGAGGCGCACGCCGCCGCCCACGGGGAGGCCGGGATCGCGGCCCTCGCCCGGCTCTACGCCCGCTGGCCGTTCTTCGCCAGCCTGATCGACAACGCGGAGCTCGCCCTCGCCCGGGCCGACCTCGGCGTCGCCCGCCAGTACGCGGCGCTCGCCGGCGACACGGCGACCGGCCCGTGGGCCGCGATCGAGGCCGAATACGCCCGGACCGTCGCCTGGCTCGCCCGCCTGACGGGACGCGACCGGCTCCTCGAGCTCGAGCCCGAGCTTCGCCGGCGGATGGCCCTCCGCGACCCGTACGTCGACTCACTCTCGGAGATGCAGGTCACGCTGCTCGCCCGGCTCCGGGCCGCCGCCCCCGACGATCCGGGCCGGGCCCGGCTCCTCCGCCTCGTCCAGCTCACCGTGAACGGGATCGCCGCGGGGCTCCAGCGGACGGGCTGACCCGATCCCTCGCGATCTTCGACGGGGATCGGGGTCAGCTCTTCGGGACGACGACCAGGTAGGCGCTCGCCCCGCCGGCTTCGACCTTGCTCATGACGAAGACCTCGTCGCCGTTCCTGAGATCGGCGGCGGCGGCCTTCGCGCCGTCGCGCCGGACGCGCGTCTCGTCACCGAGGGCGACGGACACCGATCCGCCGCCGGCCTCCGCGATCGTGAGCGTCGTCGAGGTCATCGCCGAGATCGTTCCGTGGTCGAGCTGGATCGTGGTCAGCCCGCCTGCCTTCAGGTCGACGACGACGGTCGCGTGGACCAGGCGGCGCCACGCGGCGAGACGCCGGAGCTGGCCGCGGACCGCGATGCGCTCGCCGGCCCGAGGAGCCGCGGAGGGGGAGGCTTGATCCGCCGCGAGGACGGCGTCGAGCTCGGCGGTCAGGGCGTCGTCGCCGGGATCGGCCGCGCCGGGGGCGACGGGCACCGTGGCCGGTGCTGGTGCGACGCCGATCTGGCCGGGCACGACGTGGACCGGCTCGGTCGGAGCGGTCGCGCGTGCGGCGCCGATGGCCGCGACGGCGACGATGGCGGCGACGGCCGCGCTGACGAGGATGCGACGCAGGACGACGGTCATCGATCGGGGCTCCGTGCTGGTGATCGGCGGCCGATTGCCGGTCGCGCTCCGCCGACGATCGCGTCCCGTGATGAGGCGATCCAGCCCGCTACGTAAAGGCCATGTAAGGCGGTCGGGCGGGTCAGCCCGTCGCGCGTCAGCCGCCGAGGAGCCGCCGGCCCTGCTCGAACTCCTCGGCCGTGATCTCGCCGCTTGCGCGGCGGGCACTGAGCGCCTCGAGACCCAGTGCGGTCTCGAGCCGGCGTCGTGGACCGGCCGCGCGCACCAGCACGGCGTACAGGATGACGAGCCCGGCCATGAAGAGGCCGGCCGCGGCAATCATCGAGCCTTCCATGGGCCGATACTACCGCGTGCCGGGCCTGCGCGGAAGGGCGGCGAACGGGCGGAAGGACGGGCTCACGGGGCGAAGCCGAGGAGGTCGCCGTGGCGTCCGGTCCGCGGCTCCGACGCGCCACGATCGAACCAGTACGCGGCCCCGGGCCCGGCGACTCGCCAGACCGTCGCTCCGGAGCCGTTCGCCGTGGAGAGGACCCCCGTACGCTCGTCGAGCCCGAGGTAGCCGATCTCGCCCGGTGCCAGCTCGTCGAGGGTGACCTGCCACCGGGTCCGGCGAATCTCGTCGTAGTGCGGGACGACCGCGAGCCCGGCGACGAGGCCCAGGCCGCGGATCCCGCCGCCCGGCGTCCACGTCCACTCGGCGAGGGCCATCGCGCCCGCGCTCGCACCCGCGATGACCGCGCCGCGTCGCCACGCGGCCTCGAGGCCGGCCAGGGCGCGGCTGTCGCCGAGGATCGCAGGCACGAGGTCGGGGTCGCCGCCCGGCAGGTGGATGAGGTCGGCGCCGGCGAGCCGATCGGCAGTCCGGGGATCGTCCGCGCTCGCCGCGTCGACGACCCGTGCCACCTCGACGACCACGCGCCGGCCCGCGGCGGCTGCGCGCCGCACGAAGGCGTCCCGGCCCGTCGCGGCCGCACGATCCGGCACGCCCCGGGCGGCGGCCGTCGGCAGGATCACCACCCGGATCGGCTCGGCGGCCGCCGTGACCGCGTGGCCGCTCACGTCGAAGGTGCGCACGTCGGCCGCGCCGTCCGGGGTCGGCTGCCCGGCGCTCGCTGCCGCGCGGGCCGCCGCCGCGATCGAGGCGGCCTCGAGCAGCGCGTCGAGAAAGGGCTCATCGCCGGCGAGATACTCGCCGCCGCCATGCAGGCCGATCGGTCCGCTCATCGTTCCCCCAAGACGAGGATCGCCGGCTGCGGGTCGCCGGCTTCGGGTCATCCGGTCGGTCCTCGCAGGCACCGCTCGATGATACGACCCGGCCGTTTGCCGTCCGTCGCGCCTAGCATCAGCCGCCCATGTCCCTCCGCCCTGGCGATGTCGTCGCCCGGATCGTCGCCTGGACCCGCCGCTGGGACGCGATCCTCCCGCTCCTCGCCGCCGAGCTGATCGTCTGGCTCGGCTTCGGCGCGCTGCTCCCGATCATGCCGATCTACTTTACGGCCAACGGGGTCGACCTCCGCACCCTCGGCATCGTCGTGGCCGCCTGGCCGGCTGCCCGGCTGGTCGGCGAGCCGATCTTCGGCTGGGTGGCGGATCGGACGCGGCGGGTCCCGCTGATGATTGCCGGCAACGTCGGGGCCGGGATCTTCCTGTTCCTGCCGCTCGTCCTGGTCGGGGCGGCGCCGTTCGTCGTCCTGCGCGCCCTCGCCGGGCTCGCCACCTCGATCTACGACCCTGCCGCGCGCGGCTACATCACCGACGCGACGCCGGCCGATCGCCGCGGCGAGGCGTTCGGGATGTACGGGGCGGCCCAGATGGGCGGCCTCCTGCTCGGGCCGGCGATCGGTGGCCTCGGGTCGGCGTTCTTCGGCGGGATCGGCTTCATCTTCGTGTTCGGCGCGGTGAGCTCATTCGTCGCCGCCGCGGCGATCGCGATCCGCGTCCGGGAGCGACCGCGGGCCGTCGATGCCGAGCGGACCGGGATCCTCGATCTCACCGAGTTCGCCCACGAGCCGGATCATCTCGCCGCGCGCGCCAGCCGGGCGCCGGCGAGCGCGGAGCGCGCGCTCGGGGACCAGCCGCGGGCGGCCGACGAGGCGCCGCGGTCCCTGGCGAACCGGCTCCTCGTGGCGGCGATCCTGTTCACGGTCGGCGGCAACTTCGCGGCCGGCACATACGAGGTGATCTGGTCCCTGTACCTCCAGAGCCTCGGCGCCGGCCTCGAGCTGATCGGGCTGACCTTCGCGATGTTCGGCCTGCCGGTGCTGGTGCTCTCGACGTATTTCGGGCGGCGGGTCGATCGCGGCAGCCTGGCGCCGTATGTCCTGATCGGGACGATCATCCCGGTCACGGCCGCCCTCCTCTACACCGTGATCCGCGACCCACTGCTGTCGATCCCGCTGATTCTCGCCGAGGCGACCGGCTTCGCGATGCTCAACCCGGCCCTGTTCTCCATCGTCGCCGCCGGCAGCCCGATCGGTCGGCCGTCCACGGCCCAGGGCCTGTTCGGCGCGGCGGGCACGCTCGGGTTCGTGGTCGCATCGTTGCTGACGGGGGCGCTCGCCGAGATCGACATCCGCCTGCCGTTCTACGTGTTCGCGGTCGTCATGACCACGTTCACGACGATCGGCTTCCTCGTCGGCGGTGTCCGGCTTCGACGCCGTTCGGCGGTCCGGGTCGAGGGTCGGGCGGCCTGACCGCCACCCGGCCCCGACCGGGAACGCCGAACGATGGGTCGCCGGTCGAGCGACCCGATCCGGTTCGAAGCCTCAAACGGTGCCGAGCGGGCGGCCGATCCGATCGCGCAGCCCGACGGCCGGCGTCCCGAGTCGTCCACGAAGGTTCCGCGGGTCGACCCGTGGCGGGTCGGTGCGCGTCGTCACCAGCGAGCCGGCGAGCCGGTCGTGGAAGGCGCGGACGACCGTCGCGAGCTCGCGGTCCGGATCGGTGCGGTGACGTCTGAACATGTCGGGGACAGTGCGCCGCCCGGTGCGCCGAGGCAACCCCGTCATTCTGACCATGCCCGGTGGGACTTCCGTACCTGCGGACGGGGGCGCGACCCGCGGACTCGGCCGCGTCCCGTCGGACTTGTCCAATGCCGCCGTGTGGCGCATTGCCGGCGTAGCGGCTGCCTCCGCGGCTCTCGAACTTCTGCAATGCGGTCCTGGTCGGCAGTGGAACGGGAATCGGCGTGATCTGGCCGGTTCGGGCGAGGTCTGCGTCGGCCCGCGCGCCGTAGCGCGGCCATCCGCGGCATTGCCCAGGTCGGACTGCGACGACCGGCGTCTCTGCGTTTGACCCGGACGCGATTGGTCGCTACCATGGGCAGTCGCGGGGTGGAGCAGCGGCAGCTCGTCGGGCTCATAACCCGAAGGTCGGCGGTTCGAATCCGTCCCCCGCAACCAAGCCGCATGCACCTGAACCCCGGGTCCGACCGCCCGGGGTTCTTCTTTGCCCGGGATCCGGACCTGGATCGGCTCGAGTGGGCGCGTAACAGGGGCGTCCAGGACCCGCGGCCCACCCGACGGTTGGCCTACTCCCAGCGGAACGTCGCGGCGGCCAGGCCGACCGCCGCGACCGCCCACGCGCCGAGCAGGGCCATAGCGCTGCCCAGGTCGGCGCCGGCAACGGCCACCGACCCCAGCGCCGAGCGCAGCAGCTCGGCGAGCGGCGCCGCCGGCAGCGCCGCGGCGATCGCGGCCAGCGGTCCGGGCAGCCGGTCGATCGGGACGATGATCCCGCCGACCACGAGGAGCCCGAGGAACAGGACGTTGGCGACCGCAAGGACCGTCTCGGCTCGCAACGTGCCAGCGAGCAGCAATCCGAGCCCCGCGAACGCGATCGTGCCGAGCAGGACGGACGCTGCGAACAGCAGCGGCGAGCCGGCCCCGCCGGCGCCCGCCGTCCAGCCGAGCACGACGGTCGCGGTCGTGACCAGCAGCGCGATCTGGACGAGCTCGACGACGAGGACGGTGAGCAGCCGTGCCGTGACGAGCTCGGCCCGGCTGAGCGGCGAGCCGCCGAGCCGCTTGAGGACGCCGTACGAGCGGTCGTACGCGGTCGTGATCCCGAGGCTGACCAGGCTCGTCGCCACGATCCCGAGGGCGATCGCGCCCGGCAGGAGGAAGTCGACCGCGCGCCCGGTGCCGGTCGGCAGGATCGAGATCGACGAGAACAGGACGAGGACGAGCGTCGGGATGACGATCGTCGCGAACAGGTTCTCGCCGCGGCGGAGGACGAGCCGGAGCTCCATCGCGGTCAGCGCGGCCACCGCGCGGACGGGCGACGTCGGGCGGCTCATCGCCCGCGCCGCCGTCGACGACCGCCCCGGACGTCATCCGCGGCGTCGTCGTCGATCGGTTCATCGCCGGCCGCGCCGATCAGCTCGAGATACCGCTCCTCGAGCGACCCGCCGCCGGTCCGCAGTTCCAGGATCAGCGCGCCCCGCGCCTCGCACCACGACGCCACGGTCGCGACGATCGGCGGAGTCGGCGCCAGGCCGTCGACCCGATAGCGGCCCGACCCGCCGTCGTCCTCGATCGCGATCCGGCTGTCGCCACCGGCCTCGGCCAGTCGATCAGCCAGCGCGACCCGATCGGGCTCGGCCAGCGGCAGCGCGAGGCGGAAGCGTAGGACCGGGAACGAGGCCGCGGTCAGCTCCTGCGGCGCGCCGATGGCGACGATCCGGCCGCGGTCGAGGATCGCGAGGCGGTCGACCAGCCGTTCGACATCGACGAGGTCGTGGCTCGTCAGGAGCACGGTGACGCCGCTCGCCCGGAGCCCGGCGAGCAGGTCGCGCGTGGCGGCTCGCGCCTCGACGTCCATGCCGGCGGTCGGCTCATCGAGGATCGCGAGCTCCGGCCGGCCGACGAGGGCCAGCGCCAGCCCGACCCGCTGCTTCTCGCCACCCGACAGGCGCCGGTAGCGCGTCCGCGCGGTCGAACCCGTCAGCCCGACACGGCCGAGGAGCTCGTCGACGTCGCGCGGCTCGGCGTGGAACCGGGCATGGAGGCCGACGACCTCGCGCGCGGTCATCCGCGGGTCGATCCCGCCACCGCCCTGGAGCATCAGCCCGACCCGTGCCCGGTGGGCCCGCCCGGCTCGGGCCGGGTCGACGCCGAGGACCCGGACCTCGCCGCGATCGGCCCGGCGATAGCCCTCGATGATCTCGACCGTCGTCGTCTTGCCGGCGCCGTTCGGCCCGAGCAGGGCGAAGATCTCGCCCGCGGCGACCCGGAAGGACAGGTCGCGCAGGACCGGCCGATGGTCGTAGGACTTGCGGAGCCCGGAAACCTCGATCGCGGGGAGCGTTCGATCGGCGACCGCGGCGCTCATCGCCGACCGGTGCCCGCCGGGCCGGTGCCCGCGGCTCGGGCGCCGTTCAACCCCCGCCCGCGATCTGCGCGAACTGGCGCTCGAAGTCGGCGTCGGTGAGCTGTCCCGGCTGGATCGACTGGAGCACCCCGTTCCGGTCGACGAAATAGGTCTGCGGCCGGGCGATCACGTGATACGCCGCCTTGATCGCCGCGCCCGGGTCGATGACGGTCTCCCAGGTCCCGCCGTATTGGGCGGCAAAGGCCCGGGCGGGCTCGACCGGATCGTCGGTCAGGACGCCGACGATCACGAGCCCGCTCGCCTGGTGCTCGACCGCCTTCGCGGCGAGGAGCGGGAATTCCTCGCGGCACGGGACGCAGCCGGGTCCCCAGAAGTTGATCAGGACCGGCTTGCCGCGGAGGCTGGCGAGGTCGAAGGTCTTGCCGGTCAGCGTCGTCCCCGCGACGTTCGGGACGGCCTTGCCCTTCCCGATCCCCGACGTGTCGGTCGGTCCGCCACGGGCCACGAGCACGACGATCGCCGTTGTCGCGATCGCAACGAGGAGGAGCAGCGTGATCGGAAGGATCGGGCGCGGCCGGCGGGCGACCACGAGAAACGGCTCGGACGTCGGGGTCTGTGGTTCGGTCACGTGCCCGGCTCAGCCGCCGACGGTCAGCTGCCCAGTCATCGTCGGGTGGATCGAGCAGGCGAACTTGTAGGTCCCGGCCTTGAGCGGCGGGATCGGATAGTCCTGGACTGACGGGGCGCTGATGACCTTGTTGTCGACGACCTTGGCGCCGCTGGCATCGAAGATGTCGACGTCGTGCGGCGTCCCGGCGATGTCCTTGTTGTCGAAATGGATCGTGAACGGCTTGTCGGCCGGGGCCGTGAGGGTCGCGACGTCGAACTTGACGCCAGACGCCGAGATCGCGAGCCCGCCGGCGCCCGGGGCACCCGAGCCCGCCGGACCGCCCGACGGGGCCGCCGAGCCCGACGGCCCACCGGATTCACCCGATGCCGATCGCGGCGGCAGCCAGCCGGCGTTGAGGGCGATCGCCGCGATGACGAGGACGGCGAAGACCGACAGCAGCGCCCTCGGCCAGCCAGGCGCCGGCTCGTTCTCGAGGTGACCCGTTGTGTCCGCCCGCTCGACCTGGCGGTACTCCTTGCGCGCGTCGCTCAGCCAGCCGAGCAGCGCCGCGATCGTGAAGATGACCCCGACTGCCAGGACCCAGCCGCCGAACACGAGACCGGCGAACAGGACCGCGACGCCGAGGGAGGCGAGGATCGGCCGGAAGGACGGTCCCGGCATGTGGACGCCGGGTGGCGGGCCGTCGTGGACGACGGCCGGCAGCTGCGGGTGATCGCCCGCGACGTGGTCGTAGTCGGTCAGGCCCTCGCGGCCCCAGTAGAGCAGGGTGAGCAGGAGCGCCACGAGGCCGAGCACCAGGATCAGCCCGTTGAAGACGAGGCCCATGAACAGCAGGAAGGTGCCGATCGCGGCGAAGATCGGGGCGTAGGTCGGGCCCGGCATGTGGAGGCCCGGGGGCGTCACGGGCTTGACCCTGCCCGGCCGTCGACGACGCGGCCCGAGCCGGCGGTACTGAAGGACCCGACCGAGGAAGAAGACGATGACGAGGACGCCCATGAAGACCGGCAGGAGCGCGATGAGGGCGCCCCAGTCCGGGATGACGAGGAGCTTCGTCAGGTCGAGGATCCCGTTCCAGATGTTCTCGAGGAGCTGCATCGGTCAGTAATTCAGTCGGCCGTCGATTGCCGCGTCAGTCGTTCGGTGAGCCGGCGATCAGGACGTAGGCCATCAGGGCCATCGCGATCCCGAGCACGGCGAGCATCGTCACGCCGGCATAGTCGATGTGCCAGCCGCCGTAGTAGGGCACGGCCCAGAAGATCGCGGCGATGATGATGAAGATGATCCCGCCGAGGGCGGCGTTGCGAGGGTGTCGGAGCGGGTGCATCGAGCCTCCCTGCCTACAGGATATACAGCGTCGAAAACAGGGCGATCCAGACCACGTCGACGAAGTGCCAGTAGAGGGACACCGCCTCGACCGCATCGTGGTGCTTCGAGCTGAACTGGCCGGCAAGGCCACGATAGAGCACGACCGACAGCATCACCGCTCCGCCGAAGACGTGCGCGCCGTGGAAGCCGGTCAGCGTGTAGAACGTCGTCCCGAACGGCGTGTCGTTGACCCCGAAGCCGATCGTCGAGTAGTCGTACAGCTGGCCGAGCAGGAAGACGATCCCGAGCACGAGGGTCACCCCGATCGCCCGGATGAACCCGGTCCGGTCGTTGCGCCGGATCGCCCAGACGCCGAGCTGACAGGTGACCGAGCTGATGATCAGGATGACGGTCAGGCCAAGCGCGTAGAACGGTTCGGCGTGGAGGTTGAAATGCTCGGTCAGGGCCAACGCCGCCGCCTGCGACGCCGGGTCCTTGCCGCCTGCGACGATCGGCGGCCAGTGGACCGAGGTCGCCCGCACGCTGAAGTAGGCCGCGAACAGGCCGGAGAAGAACATCACCTCCGAGCAGATGAACAGCATCATCCCGAGGATCGGGTTGCTGATCCCGCCGCGGGCGTCGTGGGCCATGCCCGCCATCGGGTTGTGCTCGTCGACGGCGTGACCCGGATCGCCGGTCGTCAGAGCGCTCGCGTTCGTCGCCATCAGTGGCTCGCCGTCCGGCCGTGGCGAAGGTCGAAGAGCGGGCGCTCCGAGCGGATCTCGGGCAGGTGGTCGAAGTTGTACGGCGGTGGCGGTGAGGTCGTGGCCCACTCGAGGGTGTTGGCCTCCCACGGATCGTCACCGGCGATCCTGCCCGCACGGAGGGAGATGAAGACGTTCCAGAGGAGCGGGATCATGCTCGCCGCGATCATGAACCCGCCGATCGTCGCCGCCAGGTTCAGGTCGTTCCAGCCGGCGTCCGACGCGTAGTCGGCGATCCGTCGCGGCATGCCGGCCAGGCCGAGCTGGTGCATCGGGAAGAACGTCAGGTTGAAGCCGGTGAACATCAGCAGGAACTGGACCTTGCCGAGCCCCTCGCCGAGCATCCGCCCGGTCATCTTCGGGAACCAGTAGTAGAGCCCGCCCATCACCCCGAACACCGACCCGCCGAACAGGACGTAATGGAGGTGGGCGACGACCCAGTAGGTGTCGTGGAGGGCGAAGTCGACCGGCACCGCCGCCGAGAACGCGCCGTTGATCCCGCCGATCAGGAACATCGACAGGAACCCGAGGGCGAACAGCAGCGGGGTCGAGAAGGTCAGCTTGCCGCGGAACAGGGTGAAGATCCAGTTGAACATCTTCACCCCGGTCGGGACCGCGATGAAGAACGTCATCAGGCTGAAGAACGGCAGGTAGACCGAGCCGGTCGTGAACATGTGGTGGGCCCAGACCGAGAAGCCGAGGGCGCCGATCCCGGCCGTCGCGAAGACGAACGCCTTGTAACCGAAGAGCGGCTTGCGCGAGAAGACCGGCAGGATCTCGCTGATCATGCCCATCGCCGGCAGGACCATGACGTAGACGGCCGGGTGGGAGTAGAACCAGAACACGTTCTGCCAGAGGATCGCGTTGCCGCCCGCGACCGGGTCGAAGAAGTGACCGCCGTAGTTTCGGTCGATGAAGAGCATGATCAGGGCGCTGGTGATGACCGGCGTGGCCATCAGCACCAGGACGCTTGTCACGAGGACCGTCCACACGAGGATCGGCATCCGGAACATCGTCATCCCGGGCGCCCGCATCTTGAAGATCGTGACGAGGAAGTTGATCGAGCCGAGAATCGAGCTCGTCCCGATCAGGACGAGGGCCATGATCCACAGGTCCTCACCGGAGCCCGTCGACCCGAGCGGTCTGTCCTGGGCAAGCGGGCTGTAGCTCGTCCAGCCCGCCGATGCCGCGCCGCCGGTCACGAAGCCCATCAGCAGCAGGATCCCGGCCAGGGGCAGCATCCAGAACGACAGGGCGTTGATCCGCGGGAACGCCATGTCGGGCGCACCGATCTGGAGCGGGACCACGTAGTTCCCGAACCCCGCCAGCATCGGAATGATGAACAGGAAGATCATCACCGTCCCGTGCATCGTGAAGAGCTGGTTGTAGATGCTCTCGTCGTGGACGAGCTGGAGGCCCGGCTGGGCGAGCTCGGTCCGGACGCCGAGCGCCAGCATTCCGCCGATGAAGAAGAACAGGAACGAGTTGACGAGATAGAGGATCCCGATCCGCTTGTGGTCGGTCGTCGTCAGCCATTCGTAGAGGCCGCTCCGGTAGGTGGAGGCGGCGGGCGTCAGCGTCGTGGTCGCCATCGGAGCTCCCTTACTGGACCGTGAGCGTGCCGGTCATCGTGGGATGGATCGAGCACTGGAACTTGTAGGTTCCGGCCGGGAGCGGCGGGATCGGATAGTCCTGCACGGCCGGCGCGGTGATGACCTTGTTGTCGACGACCTTGGCGCCGCTCGCGTCGAGGATGTCGACGTCGTGCGGCGTCCCGGAGGTGTCCTTGTTGTCGAAGTGGATCGTGAACCCGGTCGCCGGCCCGGTCAGGGTCGACTGGTCGAACTTCACGCCCTGGGCGGTCAACGGGATCGTCGGTCCGGCGGCCGCGCCGCTCGCAGCCGGCGGCGGCGTCGCGTTGGCCGCGGCGAGCTGCTTGTCGTACCAGGCCTGGAAGGCGTCCGGGGCCAGGACGTGGACCTCGAACAGCATGATCCGGTGGCCGATTCCGCAGAGCTCGGCGCACTGGCCACGATAGGTCTGGCCGGCGTCGCTGGCGGGGATCGTCAGGTCGAACGCGTTGTCGGGCTGGCCTTCGACATGCGGCACGACGTCGCGCTTGAAGAGGAACTGCGGGACGTAGAAGGCGTGGATGACGTCCGGGCTGTGAAGGAACAAGTGGATCGTCTGACCGGCCGGCACGGTCAGGCCGCCATCGGGCCCGGTCGGGGTCGTGACCGAGAACACCGCCTTGGTCGTGTCGGTCGCGTCGGCCGGCAGGTAGTCGAAGGACCACTGGAACTGGCCGGCGTTCGCCCGGACGGTGAGGTTCGGATGGGCGCTGACGGCCTCGACGCTGTTGAGCGTCTGCCAGGAGATGACGAAGAGGTAGAGGACGATCAGGGTCGGGATCAGGACCCACGTGATCTCGGCGATGTTGTTGCCATGGGTCTGGGGCGGAAGCACGTCGTCACCGGGCTTTCGCCGATAGCGCAGGACCGTCCAGATGATCAGCCCCTCGACCAGGACGAAGATCGCGACGGCAATGCCGAAGACGATGTCGTAGAGGCTCCGGATCTGCTCGCCCTGGACGCTCTTCGCGACGGGCGGATAGAAGCTGGTCCAGATCGACTGGGCGTTGAGGACCACCAGGGCCGCCAGCGCGATCAGGACGGCAGCGCCAATCAGCCAGCCGAAGATCGCGCTCGTTGATGGCCTGCTGCCCGGGGTGGACGACATCGATGGTCCTCGAACTAGGTGGCGACGGGATGCCGAAGCGGGACGCCGCCACCAGGTGAAGATCGGAGCCGGCCAGAAGGCCGCATCCGACACGCGTCGGATCGGCGCCCATCATAACGGAGGAGCCTCGTCGAGCGTGGCGTCACATCGCCGCCCGCGAGGACCGCCACATCGCCGCACATCGCCGCCGGTGGGGCGACCGTGAGACGACGCG
>DATAIW010000415.1:0-7064 GCA_036262455.1 Candidatus Limnocylindrales bacterium
GAAGTACGACGAGCCGTCGAGCGCGATCAGGTGGCCGCGCTGGATCGCCGACAGCTCGCCGATCCATTCCGGCGGGGAGATCCGGCCCCATTCGTCAACGGTCTCGCGGAGGTGCAAGCCGCACGGCATCAGGAGGAGCAGGTCCGGGTCGACCTCGGCGACCGCGTCCCAGGTCGTCGGCCGGGCCGGGCTGCCGTCGTGGCCGAGGACGTCCCAGCCGCCGGCTCGCCGGATCTGGTCCGGCACCCAGTGGCCGACCGCGAACGGCGGATCGAGCCATTCGAGGCCGACGACGCGCGGCCCGACGAACCCGCGCTCCCGTCGCTCCTGGGCTTTCGATTCGATCGCCCCGAGCCGCGACCGGAGGCTCTCGACGAGCTCGATCGCCGCGTCCTCGGCCTCGGCCATCGCGCCGACCGTCGTGATCGTGTTGAGGATCCCCTCGACCGATGTCGGCTCGAGCGAGACGACCGTCGCGTCCATCTCGAGGGCCCGGACCGCCTCGCTGACCTGGCGATACCCGACGGCGCAGACCGCGCACAGCTCCTGGGTCAGGATCAGGTCCGCGTCGGCGACTTCGAGCGCGTCCTCGTCGAGGTGGTAGATCGCCGAGCCGCCGTGGACCGCATCGCCGACGCGGCGATGGATCTCGCGGCTCGAGGCGCCGACCAGGTCGAGGGCGTTGCTGGTCATGACCGGCAGGCCGACGACCTCGGGTGGCCAGTCGCATTCGTGGGTCACGCCCACGAGCTCGTCGCGCAGGCCGAGGGCGCACACGATCTCGGTCGCGGACGGCAGCAGGGAGACGATCCTCATCGATCTGTGCCGTTGGGAACCGGCAACGTCAGCGTTCAGCCGCCTCTCGCTCACCGAGGCAGGAGGCCGAGCCCCGCGAGGCCATCAGGCTGATGGCTTCAGCTCGTCGACCATCGCCCGGGCGGCCGCCTTGTCCGTGAACCAGACCGCGTCGGCCTTCGTGTACGCCGCCCATTCGGCCGGCAGCGACTCTTCGGGGAAGATCGCGTTCACCGGGCACTCTGGCTCACAGGCACCGCAGTCGATGCACTCGTTCGGGTCGATGAACAGCTTCCGGTCAGTGCCTTCCTCGTAGTGGATGCAGTCAACCGGGCAGACCGAGACGCACGACAGGTCGAGCACGTCGACGCACGGCTCGGCGATCACGTAGGTCATGGGATTGGTTCTCCTCGACCCGCTCAGTGGAGATTGGTCGGTGCGCCGTGTCGGCGGGCCCGAATCCTAGCACCGCAGCGCGATTGTCAGCCTTGCCCCGGCGCGAGCCGGATGGCGGCCCGCATTCCCTTCGCCCAATGCTCCGGAATATGGCAGCCGAGGATGAGCGCGCGGACGGTTGCCGGATCGGCCGGGACCGTCCACACGACATCGACGCGCTGGCCCGATGGGACGACGACCCGGATCCCGGCGACGTCCGGCGGGACGCTGACGAGCGGTGTCGGGCCCGGCGGCGGATTGGCGGCCGCGCCCTCGGCCGCCTCCCAGGCATCCTGGACCGACTGGTCGCCGATGACCGCCTCGTGGACGATCAGGCCGCCGTTCACGACGTGGAGGAGGACCGTCTCGCCGGGCGCGACGTCGACCGGATCCGGCAGGAAGACCCAGTCCTTCATCACGATGTTGACCTCACGCGGCGTGGCCGACGAGCCCGGCACGATCGGCGGCGTCGGCGGCGGCGGGCCCGCCTCGCAGCTGCCGATGGTGATCGCGACGACCGCGGCCACGACGGCGGAGGCGACACGAAGCCGGATGTCATCGAGCACGGGCGGCAGTCTAGGGCCGCCGTCCGACCGTCGTGCGCGACGCAGCCGGTCGCGCCTTGACACGCGAGCGAGCCGAACGGCAGAGTGCGGCATCGCTTCGCCCCGGCGGAGCACCGTCATCCGCGTCCCCGCGACCCCCTCCGGGCCCAGACCGAGGAACCGCTTGGCGCTCCCGTCACCGACCGCCGCCGTCGACACATCACCACCGGCTGTCGCCAGCCACGGCGGCGCCGTGCCTGCCGTCCGGCTCGAGGGGCTGACCAAGACCTTCGGCGACAACGCCACCGGCCGCCGCGTGGCCCAGTCGGGTGCCGGGACCCCCGGCGTCTTTCCCCTCGTCGCGGTCGATCATGTCGATCTCGATGTGCGCGACGGCGAGTTCTTCTCGATGCTCGGGCCGTCCGGGTCGGGCAAGACGACGACCCTCCGGATGATCGCCGGGTTCGAGCTGCCGACCGAGGGCCGGGTCCTCCTCCACGGCGTCGACGTCACCCGCGAGCCGCCGTTCGCCCGGGACGTGAACACCGTCTTCCAGGACTACGCGCTGTTCCCCCACATGTCGGTCGGCGACAACGTGGCCTATGGGCTCCTCGTACGGAAGGTCCCCAAGGCCGAGCGGACGCGCCGGGTCGGCGAGGCGCTCGACATGGTCCGCCTCAACGGCTATGAGCGGCGGAAGCCCGGTCAGCTGTCCGGCGGCCAGCGTCAGCGGGTGGCGCTCGCCCGGGCCCTGGTCAACCGGCCGCGCGTCCTCCTGCTCGACGAGCCGCTCGGCGCCCTCGATCTCAAGCTCCGCGAGGAGATGCAGATCGAGCTCAAGGCGATCCAGCAGCAGGTCGGGATCACCTTCATCTACGTCACCCATGACCAGGAGGAGGCGCTGACGATGAGCGACCGCCTGGCCGTCTTCAACCGCGGCCGGATCGAGCAGGTCGGGCCACCCGCCGACGTCTATGAGCGCCCGGCGTCGGCGTTCGTGGCCGGGTTCGTCGGAACGTCCAATCTTCTCCGCGACGACGTCGCGCGGGCCATCGTGGGACGGCCCGGGACATTCACCGTCCGGCCGGAGAAGATCCGCCTGGCCGAGCCGTCGGACCCGGTCGGCGACGACGAGACATCCGCCCTCGGCCACATCCGGAGCGTCGTCTATCTCGGCCCCGACACGCGATTCCTCGTCACGCTCGATGCCGGCTCGGAGCTCGTGGTCACCCAGCAGAACCTGGTCACATCATCGATGGACGCCCTCGCCTTGAGCGGAAAGGCCGTTCGCCTCATCTGGAAGCAGCAGCACAACTTCGCGATCGAGTCACCTGGAGGAGGAGAAGCATGAGATCCCGGTCACTGTTCGCCGTGGCGGCGAGCCTCGGCATCGTCGTTGCAGCGTGTTCGAGCGGGGCGACGCCGGCGCCGGCAAGTCCATCGACCGCTCCGGCGAGCGTCGCCCCGAGCACGGCCGCCGGCTCCGTCGCGCCGCCATCGGTCACGCCGAGCTCGAACCTCCCGACCGCGATCGGAGCGGGCGAGGGCGAACTCGACATCATCGTCTGGGCCGGCTATGCCGAGGACGGCTCGAACGTCAAGGAATACGACTGGGTCCACCCGTTCATCGCGGCCAACGCGGACTGCGCCAAGGTCAACGTCAAGTCGGCCGACACGTCGGACTCGATGGTCTCGCTCATGGCCGGCGGCGGTGGCGGCCTGTACGACGGCGTCTCGGCCTCGGGCGATGCCTCGAACACCCTGATCGCGCGGGGCGACGTGGCCGAGGTCAACGTCGACCTGATCCCCGACTTCAAGGACATCACTCCGTTCCTCCAGTCGCCGGCCCACAACACGGTCGACGGGAAGCACTACGGCGTCTCCCACGGCTGGGGCGGCAACACCCTGATGTGGCGGACGGACAAGGTGACCCCGGCCCCGACGAGCTGGGACGTCACGTTCGATCCGGCCAAGATGGAGGCGTACAAGGGCAAGATCACCGCGTACGGCGGATCGATCTACGTCGCAGACGCGGCCGTCTACCTCAAGACGCACTCGCCGGACCTCGGGATCACCGACCCGTACGAGCTGACCCAGCCCCAGTTCGACGCGGCGATCGCCCTGCTGACGGCCCAGCACCCGTTCATCGGCAAGTACTGGGAGGCGTATACCGACGAGATCGACAACTTCACCACCGGTGCGACGGTCGTCGGCACGACGTGGCCGTACCAGACGAACACCCTCAAAGGCCAGGGCGTCAAGGTCGACGCGGTCGTCCCGTCCGAAGGGATGACCGGCTGGGCGGACACGTGGATGCTCGCCTCGAAGGCCAAGCACCCCAACTGCATGTACAAGTGGATGGCCTGGATGGTCACGCCGCACGTCCAGACCCAGGTCGCCGAGTACTTCGGCGAGGCCCCGGCCAATCCCAAGGCCTGCGCCGAGCTCGACAAGGTCTATGCCTCGTACGGCGTGAAGGACTTCTGCACGCTCTACAGCGTCAACGACAAGGCCTTCTACGACTCGATCAGCTTCTGGAAGACACCCCAGGCCGACTGCGGCGACAGTCGCGGCCAGACCTGCGTCTCGTACGACAAGTGGGTGACCGCATTCCAGGCAGTCAAGGCCGGCAGCTGACCGATCCATCGCAGACGCCCGGCCATCCGGCCGGGCGTCGATTCGCCAGGGAGCCGAGGCGATGACCGCGACGACGCCCAACGCTCCGCCACCGCCGACCCCGGCCGCGGCCACGATCCCGGCTGGCTTGCGGCGGCGCATGCTCGCGGCCCTCTATCGCCGGCCGCGGGCCCAGATCCTGCTCCTGCTCACGCCGCCGGCCGGCTGGTTCGGCGTCGTCTATCTCGGCTCGCTCGCGCTGTTGCTGGTGACAGCGTTCTGGACCTTCGACGGGGCCACCGGCAAGGTCGTCCAGCACTGGACGCTCGACAACTTCGGGCAGCTGATCAGCCAGCCCGCGTTCCGGACCGTCGCCCAGCGGACGCTCCTGTTCGCGGTGGCGGTCACCGTCGCCGACATGGTGATCGCGTTCCCGATCGCGTACTTCATGGCCCAGGTCGCCAGCCGGCGAACCCGGGCGGTCCTGTTCATGCTGTGCCTGCTCCCCCTCTGGGCAAGCTACCTCGTCCGGGTCTACGCCTGGCGGGTCATCCTGGCACCGAACGGGCCCCTCGACTGGACGCTCGGGCTGTTCGGGCTGGGGCCGGCCGGGCTGTATCCATCCGATCTCGGGGTCGGGATCGTCTTCACCTATCTCTGGCTGCCGTACATGATCCTGCCGCTTTACGCCGGCCTCGAGCGCGTGCCGCGCTCACTCCTCGAAGCCAGCTCGGACCTCGGCGCCCGCGGCGCGACGACCTTCAGGCGGATCGTCCTGCCGCTCGTCCTGCCGGCCATTGCGGCGGGCTCGATCTTCACGTTCTCGCTGACCCTCGGCGACTACATCACGCCCGGCCTCGTCTCGAACAACCAGTTCATCGGGAACATCATCTTCGAGCAGCAGGGCGTATCGGGGAACCTGCCGCTTGCGGCGGCCTTCGCGCTGGTGCCGGTCGCGATCATGGCCGTCTACCTGTTCGTCGCCCGGCGTCTCGGCGCCTTCGAGGCGCTCTGATGGGTCGCTGGCTGCTGCGCGCCGCGACGGGAGCCGTCCTCGCCTTCCTGTACCTGCCGATCGCGACCATCGCCCTCTACGCCTTCAACGCCCAGCGCATCCAGGTCTGGCCGATCAGGGAATTCAGCGCCCAGTGGTTCGGTGCCGCCTGGGACAACCCGTCGGTCCGCGACGCGCTCGCCCTGTCGGTCCAGGTGGGGTTGGTCTCTGCCCTGATCGCGATCGTCCTCGGCTCGCTGGCCGCCTTCGCCATCCACCGGTTCCGGTTCTTCGGCCGCGAGATCTTCTCGCTGTCACTGGTCCTGCCGATCGCCCTGCCGGGCATCGTCACCGGCCTGGCCCTGAACGCGACCGTGCGCACCGCCGGGATCAGCTTCTCGACGGCGACGATCGTCGTCGGCCACGCCACGTTCTGCATCGTCGTCGTCTACAACAACGTCGTCGCCCGACTCAGGCGCTCGTCGCGGAACATCGAGGAGGCCTCGATGGATCTCGGGGCGGACACGTGGCAGACGTTCCGCTTCATCACGCTGCCGGTGATCCGGACGGCCGTGCTCGCCGGCGGTCTGCTCGCGTTCGCGCTGTCGTTCGACGAGATCGTCGTCACGACGTTCACCGCGGGGACGCAGGAGACGATCCCGATCTGGATCTTCAACCATCTGCGCCAAGCCAACCAGCGCCCGATCGTGAACGTCGTGGCCCTGATCCTGATCCTGCTCTCGACGATCCCCGTCTACCTCGCCTCGAGACTCACGACGTCCAACGAGACCGGCGGACGAACCTGACGACGATCAGTGCCAGCGCTGTCCGGCCTGGCCGGCGAGGGCGATCGCGGCGAGCGAGACGATCGGGGCGAGAATCCGGACAAGGGCGTTGAGGCGATGGCGCATCGTGGGCACTCCTCGGCGATGGCCGGCCGACGGCAGGCGATCGACCCCGTCTGACGGAGTGCCCGGTCCCTGGATCGCTGCCGGCAGTGTCGCCGGCGCCGATTAGCTGCGACTTACCCCGCGGTCACATCGACGGCTGGTAGTCCTCGGCGAGGAACCGGTCGGGATCATCCCGGAACTCGAGGAAGCAGCCCTTCCCGCAGAACCAGTAGGTCGTTCCGTCGTGCTCGAGCTTGAGGTCGGTTGCGGTCGTGTCGACCTCCATCCCGCAGACAGGATCCTTCTCGATGGGCATGTGGACAACTCCTCGAAGATGGCACGGGACGGTGGGTCCTGAGGATACCGAAGCCGCGGTTCGCCGACCGACGGTCCCGCCATCGGCGTACGATCGGGTGGTGACCGATCCGCTGCTCCACGACCCGCGCCCGGCCCTCGTCGCCGAGCGCGACCGCCTGCGCGCCGGCATCGCCGAAGGGATCGTCGCGCCGGACCCGATGACCTACGGGTCGCAGGCCGCCGCCGCCAGCCAGGTCTTCGAGCAACAGCGCGACCTGGCGCTCCGCGACCACAACGAGCAGCACCTCGAGGCGGTCGAGGCCGCTCTCGCCCGGCTCGACGACGGGACGTACGGGAGGTGCACCCGCTGCGGCCGCCTGATCGCCCCGGAGCGGCTGGACGCCCTGCCGTGGGCGGCCCACTGCATCGACTGCCAGAAGATCGTGGGCCGCGGCGGGTGAGCGTGGACGAGGCAGCGACCGGCGCCGCGGC